>JADKDR010000012.1 GCA_016714535.1 Bacteroidota bacterium | reverse complement strand
GCTCCCACTGATGTCAGGTCCATTGGTGGCACTACATACTCTGCAAGCCTTACAGTATCTTATACAACAATTCAAATAACACCTACAATAACAGGTACATATACCTTAAATGGCTGTGGTAGTGGTGATACCCACATGCAATTATATCAGGGAACATTTACACCTGGTACACCAGCCACTAACTTTGTTGAAGCTAATGATGACGGTAACACTTCAATATGTACATCCGACCCAAGAATTACCAGATCGCTCACTGGTGGACAAACCTATATTTTGGTTTACACACCTTTTAGTGGTACTGCTGGGGTAACAGGTATTACAATTGCGGTTACTCCACCAGTTGGTGGTAATATGCAAGTTGGTCCGCTCAGTTCGGTAGAATGGTATACTGTTGCGTCTGGAGGTTCCCCAGTTGGAAGTGGTTCTCCGTTCAATCCCGTACCCTCGGTATTGGCAAATACCAATACGCCGCTACTACCATATTATATGCCGCATGTTCAAGCAATAGTACTTGTCGTACTCCTGTTAACTTTGTAATTAATCCATTACCAACACCGGTAATTACAGGCAACACTCCATTCTGCGCTGGCAGTTCTATTACTTTAGATGCTGGCACTTATTCTAGCTACATATGGTCAACAACAGCAACAACACAAACTATTTCAGTTAACACTGCCGGTACATTTACCGTAACAGTAACAGATGGCAACGGTTGTACGGCTTCTACATCAGTAACAACAACAATAAATGCTTTGCCTACACCATCTATAACCGGTGCATTGGCATTTTGTGCCGGTGGTTCTACTACCTTAGATGCCGGTACTTATTCTAGCTACCTTTGGTCAACAACAGCAACAACGCAAACCATATCAGTTAACACTGCAGGCACGTTTACAGTAACGGTTACTGATGGTAATGGTTGTACGGCTTCCACTTCGGCTACAACCACTATTGATGTTGCACCTACAGCAACAGCAGGTGCAGACATAGCAGGTTGTGTGTGCTGCGGCACAGTGTTTACCGTAACGGGTACTATTGGCGGCAGTGCAACCACTGCAACCTGGACAAGCAACGGTGGCGGTACTTTCAGCAATGGTGGTGCATGGAGTGGCACAGGTGAAACTTACACTCCGGCAGGTTCTGATTTAGTTGGCGCTTTCCCAAAAACAATAACAGTAACACTTACTACCAATGCTAACGGAACATGTCCTGCGGCAGTAAGTACATTAACAATAACATTAAATCAGGTTCCTGATTTGGTTACCACAGCTGCAGTATTATGTGCTGGCGGTACAAAAGATTTGTCAACGCTGGTAACGGATAACAACAGTACTACAGGCACACTCGCATATTACGGTACCTTATTGGATGCACAAAATGAAACCAATGCTGTTATTAACCCTGTTTCGGCTACCGGCACATATTATATACGCAAAAACACCGGCACTACGCCTATATGTAGTGATATAGAGTCGGTAGTAATATCGGCAACAACTTTGGCTCTATCCGAAACACATGTAAATGTATTGTGTAACGGAGCTTCAACAGGCACAATAGATGTAACCACCACACCGGGCTTAGCACCTTACACTTATGTATGGAGTGATGGCAGGTGCAACAACAGAAGACCGCACAGGTTTGGCAGCAGGTACGTATACTGTTACCGTAACAGATGGCAACGGATGTACTGCAACCGTGAGTGCTACAATTTTGCAACCTGCAGCGGCATTAACAGCAACCTGCAGCGGAACAAATGTGGCTTGCTTTGGTACAAGCACAGGTTCGGCAAGTGTGGTAGCAGCTGATGGCACAAGCGGTTATACCTATGTATGGAGTAATTCGAATACCAATACAGGCACAAGCATATCAGGCCTTGTAGCTGGAACGTATACAGTAACCGTAACCGATGCCAACGGCTGTACTGCAACATGCAACTACACAGTAACACAACCAACTGCGGCATTAACAGCAACCTGCAGCGGAACAAATGTGGCTTGCTTTGGTGCAAGCACAGGTTCGGCAAGTGTGGTAGCAGCTGATGGCACAAGTGGTTATACCTATGTATGGAGTAACTCGAACACAAATACAGGCACAAGCATAACAGGGCTTGCAGCCGGAACGTATACAGTAACCGTAACCGATGCCAATGGTTGTACTGCAACATGCAGCTACACAGTAACACAGCCTGCAACAGCAGTAACAGCAACCTGCAGCGGAACAAATGTGGCTTGCTTTGGTGCAAGCACAGGTTCGGCAAGTGTGGTAGCAGCTGATGGCACAAGTGGTTATACCTATGTATGGAGTAATTCAAATACAAATACAGGCACAAGCATATCAGGCCTTGCAGCCGGAACGTATACAGTAACGGTAACCGATGCCAATGGTTGCACAGCAACATGTAGCTACACAGTAACACAGCCTGCAACAGCAGTAACAGCAACCTGCAGCGGAACAAATGTGGCTTGCTTTGGTGCAAGCACAGGTTCGGCAAGTGTGGTAGCAGCTGATGGCACAAGCGGTTATACTTATGTATGGAGTAACTCGAACACAAATACAGGCACAAGCATAACAGGGCTTGCAGCCGGAACGTATACAGTAACCGTAACCGATGCCAATGGCTGTACTGCAACATGCAGCTACACAGTAACAGAACCAACTGCGGCATTAACAGCAACCTGCAGCGGAACAAATGTGGCTTGCTTTGGTGCAAGCACAGGTTCGGCAAGTGTGGTAGCAGCTGATGGCACAAGCGGTTATACCTACGTATGGAGTAACTCGAACACAAATACAGGCACAAGTATAACAGGGCTTGCAGCCGGAACGTATACAGTAACCGTAACCGATGCCAATGGCTGTACTGCAACATGCAGCTACACAGTAACAGAACCTTAACCAATGTTTTGTTGCTGGTGCAAGAACAGGTTCGGCAAGTGTGGTAACAGCTGGTGGCACAAGCGGTTATACTTATGTATGGAGTAATTCGAATACAAATACAGGCACAAGCATAACAGGGCTTGCAGCCGGAACGTATACAGTAACGGTAACCGATGCCAATGGCTGTTCAACAACTTGCAGCTACACGGTAACAGAACCTGCAACAGCAGTAACAGCAACTTGCAGTGGAACCAATGTGTTATGTAATGGAGCATCAACAGGTTCGGCAAGTGTGGCAGCCTGGTGGCACAGGCGGTTATACTTATGTATGGAGCAATTCAAATACAAATACGGGCACAAGCATCACAGGGCTTGCAGCCGGAACGTATACAGTAACAGTAACCGATGCCAATGGCTGTACTGCAACATGCAGCTACACAGTAACAGAACCTTCGGCAATAACAACCACTTGCAGTGGAACCAATGTTTTATGTAATGGCGCATCAACAGGTTCGGCAAGTGTAACAGCTTCAGGTGGCACAGGCGCTTTAACTTATGTATGGAGCAATTCAAATACAAATACGGGCACAAGCATCACAGGCTTAGCAGCCGGAACGTATACAGTAACTGTAACCGATGCAAATAACTGTTCAACAACTTGCAGCTACACGGTTACAGAACCTTCGGCAATAACAACCATTTGCAGTGGAACCAATGTTTTATGTAATGGAGCATCAACAGGTTCGGCAAGTGTAACAGCTTCGGGTGGCACAGGCACATTAACTTATGTATGGAGCAATTCAAATACAAATACGGGCACAAGCATCACAGGCTTAGCAGCCGGAACGTATACGGTAACTGTAACCGATGCAAATAACTGTTCAACAACTTGCAGCTACACGGTAACAGAACCTGCATCGGCAATAACTGCCACTTGCAGTGGAACCAATGTTTTATGTAATGGAGCATCAACAGGTTCGGCAAGTGTAACAGCTCGGGTGGCACAGGCGCTTTAACTTATGTATGGAGCAATTCAAATACAAATACGGGCACAAGCATCACAGGCTTAGCAGCCGGAACGTATACGGTAACTGTAACCGATGCAAATAACTGTTCAACAACTTGCAGCTACACGGTAACAGAACCTTCGGCAATAACAGCTTCTTGCACCGGTACCAATGTTTTATGTAATGGAGCATCAACAGGTTCGGCAAGTGTAACAGCTTCAGGTGGCACAGGCACATTAACTTATGTATGGAGCAATTCAAATACAAATACGGGCACAAGCATCACAGGCTTAGCAGCCGGAACGTATACAGTAACTGTAACCGATGCAAATAACTGTTCAACAACTTGCAGCTACACGGTAACAGAACCTTCGGCAATAACAACCACTTGCAGTGGAACCAATGTTTTATGTAATGGCGCATCAACAGGTTCGGCAAGTGTAACAGCTTCGGGTGGCACAGGCACATTAACTTATGTATGGAGCAATTCAAATACAAATACGGGCACAAGCATCACAGGCTTAGCAGCCGGAACGTATACAGTAACAGTAACAGATGCAAACGGATGTACAGCTACCTGCGACTATACGGTAACACAACCGGCTGATGCTATAAGTATTTCCGAAACACATACTGATTCACTATGTTTTGGAATTGGTACAGGACTTATAGATATAACCGTTTCCGGAGGAACTCCGGGTTATACTTACCTTTGGAATGACCTTGTGACTACTGAAGACCGCAGTAACTTAATGGCCGGAACTTATACAGTAGTAGTTACAGATGCTAATGGTTGTACCTTATCGCAATCTGTTACCATTCATCAGAAAAATTGCTTTACCATCAATATTTCGGATCCATGTGTGTGCCTCGATAACGCTTCAGGACTGATACCGGGTGATGGACAATTTTCGGAAACGGTGTCCGTATTTGGTGGCGTTCCTCCATACACTGTAACTTCCAGCACAGGCGTGTACGACTTTGCTTTGAGTCCCGCACCTCCTGCACCTCCTGTTCCATTAGCTAATGGCACTTTGCTTATTCCAACTGCAAAGCCCGATAGTGCCTATATAACTTTTAAAACTGTGGATGCACAGCCTTATACAATAACCATAACCGATAGTGTTGGGCAAGTTATTTCTATAGGTAATGTGTGCTATTATCCGCTCCCTCCTGTTGTTACAGCGATGATTACGGTTTGCCAAAATAGCCCTGCTGTTGATTTGGCATTACATGCAACAGGCACTAATTTGACCTGGTATGCTTCGCAAACTGGTGGCACGGGAAGCGCCACTGCTCCTGTAGTTGCTACCGGATCAACGGGAACATTTACCCATTACGTATCGCAAGACCCCGGTCCGGGATGCGAGAGCCCCAGAGCATCTATCACTGTAAATGTAATAGCGGCTCCTGTTATAACCGCTACCATTGGTAATGTTTCTTGTAATGGTGGTGCCGATGGGTATATAGATATTAATATCACCAATGGAGTAGCTCCATATGATATCTCTCGATAAGCCCTGATCCTAATGGACAATCTGTGATGGATACAGTGCCAAATTATACATTTGATATGTTACCGGAAGGAGCATATACCGTTACCGTTACAGATTCAAACGGTTGCAGTGCAACCGCAGTTTACACAATAACAGAGCCTACAATATTAGATAAAACAGTTACAGTAACTCAACCGTCATGTCCTGGAGGTACAGGAAGTGTTACAGTAGTAGCCTCAGGTGGTACCCCATGGATTGGTAACCTTACCCAACCTCATGCTGCTGGGTATGAGTATTCAATAGATGGTGGTGCTGCACAAAACAACGGAACCTTTACTGCATTAACAGCCGGACTACATACGGTTACCATAGTTGATTCTGTAGGTTGCACTACTACAGCAGTATTTACGATTATAGTTCCCCCGGCATTTGTTTGTGATGGAAGTGTAACTGATGTAACCTGTCCTGATGGTAATGATGGAAGTATACAAACCAATATTACTGGCGGAACCGGAGCTTACACATATACATGGAGTAATGCTGCTTCTACACAGAACATTTCCGGCCTTGTAGCAGGAACCTATACGGTAACTGTTACAGATGCCAATAGTTGCACACATTCATGTTCCTTTACTGTAATGAATAAACCTTTCTGGACCGGTGCCATTTCTGTTTGCCAGGCAATAAGCTGTAATGGTGGAAGCAATGGAAGTGCATGTCTTACGATTAGCGCAGGTGGTACCCCATGGACCGGATTGGGCGCACATGCTGCCGGATATGAATATACCTGGAATACAGTTCCGGTACAAACCACTGCCAATGCTGCCGGTTTAACCGCAGGAACATATAGTGTTACCGTTGTTGATTCATTAGGATGTGATACTACGTATACTATCACCATAACACAACCTACTGCAATAACCTATACTAAGAACTGTGTAAATAACACCTGCTTTGGCGCTGCCAATGGACAAGTGCTTGTAACAGGCATCAGCGGAGGAACACCGGGTACGGCTCCTAATGAATATACCATCACGTTTACACCGGGCGGAATTCAGCAGGGAACAGCAGGTTCATTAACTGGTCTTGCACCTGGTACGTATGTATTTACGATAACAGATGCAAATGGATGTAGTGTAACCGATTCATGCACGTTAACACAGCCAACAGACATCACAATAAGCGGCACTGTTACTAATGTTAGTTGTAATGGCGGAACAAATGGTGTGATTGATATTAGTGCAAGTGGAGGACCTTCTGGTACATACACATACGCATGGAGCAATGGTGCTACCACTCAGGATATTTCAAGTTTGGTTGCCGGAACATATACGGTAACAGTTACTGATGGTGTATGCACAAAGACAGCAACATTTACGGTGACTCAGCCAGTGGCATTGGGATGTGTGTGCCCCGGAAGCATAACTAACGTAAGTTGCTTTGGCGGAAATAATGGCGCCATAAATATTACGCCAACTGGTGGTACCTTGCCATATACCTTTAGCTGGAGCAATGGTGCAACTACACAAAATATTAGCGGCTTAATAGCTGGTACGTATACGGTAACTATTACCGATGGTAATGGTTGTACACATATGTCAGCAATGACTGTTACGCAGCCTGCATTGCTGACCGCTACCTGTTCAATAGTAACTACTATCAATTGTAATGGTGGAGCAACGGGAGTAGCCCAGGTGGTTGCTGCCGGTGGAACGCCTGTGTATTCTTATTTATGGAGTAATGGACAAACAAATGCCATTGCTACAGGATTGGTTGCAGGAACGTATCAGGTTACTGTTACCGATGCTAACGGTTGTACCGCTACTTGCACGGTTGTACTTACTCAACCTACAGCAATTACGCTAACATCAAAGAAATCCAATGCATCTTGTAATGGATCTAAAAATGGAACAATTTCGTTAGTAGTAAATGGAGGAACACCCGGATATACTTACTTATGGAGTAATGGAAAAACTACAAAAAATGTAATCGGTTTAGCAGCGGGAACATATACCGTTACGGTTACTGATTTATTAGGATGTACTAAAACATTGAGTGTAACCATCACCCAGCCACCAGCACTTCTGGTATTGCATACGGCTACCAATGTATCCTGCTTCGGTGGAAACAATGCAACAATTACACTCACACCATCGGGAGGTACTCCATTTGCAAGTGGCCCAACCCCGAGATATATATTTGATTGGTATAATATTCCATTCGGAGCTACTCTAAATGGCGTTAATAATGCACAGGGAACCAATCAGGTACTTAGCGGACCTGCAGGTGCATATTGGGTAAGAGTTAGAGATGCCAAGGGTTGCATAACCATTTCTTGTATCATGATTACAGAGCCTTCGTCACCGGTTACTTTATCTATATCATCATCTAATGTTAAATGTAATGGTGGATTAAATGGAAGTGCGCAAGCACAAGTGTCCGGAGGAACAGCGCCATATACTTATTTATGGAGTAATGGGCAAACAAAAGCAAGCCTTAAAAGCCTTGGTGCTGGTACCTATACGGTTACTGTTACAGATATTCGTGGATGTACCGTTAGCGGAAGCGTTACCATATCACAGCCAATTGCTGGCACGTGCAGCATTGCCATGATAGATCCTTTAACCTGCACGCAGCAGGCCAAAGCATCGGTTACTGCTTCGGGTGGCACCCCTCCCTATACATACATATGGAATACCGCCCCTATTCAAACCAATGCACTTGCAACAGGATTAGGAGCCGGGGTTTATACCGTACTCGTATCTGATGCGAATGGATGTACGTCTACTTGCAGTATCTCTATTGCAGCTCCTGCTTCTATCAGCATTAGTTGCCTTGCCACCAATATAACTTGTTTTGGAGCAGCCAACGGTGCTATTAGCAGCACGGTTACCGGTGGTACCGGTGCCTTAACATATTTATGGAGCAATGGCGATACCAATGCCAATGCCACCAACTTAGCACCTGGAACATATACTGTTACTGTAACAGATATAAATGGTTGTACAGCAACTTGTAGTGGAACAATAAGTCAACCAACGGCTGTTAGCTGTGTAGCAACCGGAACCAATATCAATTGTAATGGTGGAACCAATGGAACAGCTACGGTATCCGCAGTTGGAGGCACCATGCCTTATACATATGTATGGTCCAATGGATTAACGGATCAAAGTATATCAGGATTGGGTGCAGGAACCTATACAGTAACAGCTACTGATGCAAATAGTTGCACTACTTCTTGTTCGGTAACATTAACAGCGCCTTCGGCAATCATTGCTGATGCGCTTACCGGAACAAACATCCTTTGCTTTGGAGCAAGCACCGGAAGTGCTACCATTTCAAATGTTAGCGGAGGCACACCGCCTTACACATTATTATGGTCTAACGGTCAAGCTTCTTCAACTGCAACCGGATTGGCAGCAGGTACTTATACGGTGACCGTTACAGATGCCAATGGTTGCACTTTTACTGCTAGCATTACTCTTACGCAACCTGCCAGTGGAGTTACTATTGACCCGCTTACGGTTGTAAATATTTTATGCAATGGAGGTACCGGCTCGGTAACATTTGGAGCAACCGGTGGTTCGGGCCCATATCAGTATTCGATTAATGGTGGCGGCTTGAACGCCTTGATGCCTAATCCAATTACCATAAACAGTCTTATAGCAGGTGCTTATTCGCTTACGGTGATTGATGCCAATGGCTGTGCAGCAAATGCATCATTTACAATATCACAACCTTCGCCAGTAATGGTTACTGCTGTGGTTGCTAATGTTACATGCTTTGGTTTGGCAGATGGAGAAATAACTGCTACCGCTATGGGTGGTACTGCCCCATATAATTATACGTTGAAGGATACGACCGGTGCTATTCTTTCTGGCCCGGTATCAGCAGCAGGAAGTCACACCTTTATGGGATTTGGCCCAGGCAAGTATATTGTTGAGGCTGAAGCAAACGGATGCATTGATACGGTAGAAGTTTGTATTGAAGAACCAGCTCAACTAGTTTGCGGAATAACAGGAACAAATCTTACCTGCAATGGCAATGCCAGCGGAAGTGCTTCTGTAACGGTTATTGGTGGTACCTTGCCATACACGTATCTATGGAGTAGTGGTCAAACTACCGCGTCTATAAGCAATGTTGCGGCAGGCACATATACGGTTACCACCACGGATGCTAATAATTGCACGGTAACTTGTAGTATTGTAATAACGCAACCGGCAGCATTAGCATTGACAATAAATGCAAATAATGTAACCTGCAATGGCTTTAATAATGGAATGCTTGATGCGCTTATCAGCGGAGGAACGGCAGGATACACCTACAATTGGAGCAACGGTGCCAATGGCACCCCAATAAGTGGCCTTGCTCCAGGAACATATACCGTTACAGTAACAGATGCCAATGGCTGCGCCATAACTGGGTCAGCTGCCATAATAGAACCTGCTGTAATTGCAATAGATAGCCTTGTAACTGATGCCTCATGTGGAGGAGCCAATGGCACTGCAAGTGCAGGATTAGTTGTAGGTGGAACGCCATGGTCTGGTCTGGGTGCACACCCTGCCGGATATGAATATGTTTGGTCGAATGGCCAAACTACTTCAACAGCAATTGGACTTGTAGCAGGAACCTATTATGTCACCGTGACCGACTCCCTGGGATGTTGGGCAGTGAAATGTATGATTGTAGAACAAAATGTTACACTACAGGTATCCGGCAATATTACCGCGGTTTCGTGCAATGGAGGAAGCAATGGAAGTATAGTAACCACAACTGTAGGTGGCACAATGCCTTATACGTATCTATGGAATAATGGTGTTACTACCGCTAATTTAACTGGCCTGGCTGCCGGAACCTATACGGTTACGGTAACAGATGCATCGTTGCCGATAGCATGTTCAATAAGTGCTACATTTAGTGTTACTCAACCTGCAGTTATTACAGTAGGGCTTAATACTACCCATACTACCTGTGGCTTAAATAATGGAGCTATTACTACTACTATAAGTGGTGGAACTTCTCCATATACTTTCGCATGGAGCAATGCGGCAACTACTGCTTCTATAACAGGATTGGTTGCAGGAACCTATACGGTTACGGTAACAGATGCGAATGGATGTACCACATCTGCAAGCACAACTACTAACTCAAGTATAACCGTGAATTGCAGCGCTACCGGCACCAATCCATTGTGTTATGGATCTAATACCGGCACGGCAACTGTAAATGTTATCAGCAGCAACGGTCCTACAACTTATGTATGGAACAGTGCTCCAGTTCAAACTACAACCACTGCAACGGGATTACCAGGAGGTGTGTATCAGGTATTAGTAACGGATGCAACAGGTTGTACCAGCACTTGTTCAGTAACCCTCATAGATCCTACTCAACTTGCATTGGTAACAGATACCATACATGTTACCTGTAATGGAGCAAGCAATGGATCAGCTTCGGTAGCCGCAGCAGGCGGTACGTCTTGGTCAGGTAGTGGAGTACATGCAGCTGGATTTGAGTATGCCTGGAGTAATGGAGGCACTACCAGCACCATTACCGGACTTACAGGAGGAACTTATATAGTTACCGTAACAGACTCAACAGGATGTACTATGCAAGCTTCGGTTATGGTAAACCAACCAGCAGTTCCTTTAAGCTGTAACATTTTCTGTCAACCTACTACCTGCGGCCAAAATGATGGTTTTGCTTCTGTAAATGTTACCGGAGGATCAGGTCCTTATAACTATCAATGGAGTAACGGATTAAGCACGGCATCTATTAATGGGTTGGCAGTTGGAATGTATACCGTGTTAGTAACAGATATAAACGGATGCACCACAACTTGCAATACAACTATTATGAGTCCAACTGCTCCATCATTTACATTATCCGTAACGAATGCATTATGCAATGCAGGATTTGATACGATTAAAGTAGTTAACCTGAATGGTGGTACAGGTAACTTCGATTTTATTTGGAGTGCAGGGGCAACCGCTATCGGTCCGGATAGTTTAAGTGCAATTGTAAATACTTCAGGAACCTACACATTAACTATAACGGATTCTGCCAATTGTTCTTCTTCGCACTCGATTTCGGTAGTACATGTAACCTTGCTAGCAGTTAATGCCAGCTTCACAAATATCAGTTGTAATGGATACACCAATGGTACTGCTACAGCGGTGGCCAGCGGAGGTACATCACCGTACTCATATTTCTGGAGTAATGGCACGTTATCAAACAACTTAAGTAATCTGGGTGCAGGGGTTTATACCGTGACAGTCACAGATGCGCACGCATGTACTGTGACCGCTACGGTTGAATTAATTAATCCTACTGCAATAGATTCGGTAACAAGCAGCAATACCCCAGCTACCTGTGGTGCCAGTGTTGGTACTGCCAGTATTACGGTTACAGGAGGAACTCCCTGGACCGGAGGTGGAGTGCATGCTGCCGGCTATGAGTATAGCTGGAATAACGGAGCCTTTACATCCAATGCCAGTGCAACCGGATTAACAGCAGGCAGTCATTTTGTAACCGTAAAAGATTCTATGGGTTGCACACGTACTTATTGCGTAAAGGTTGCAAGTGAAGGCGTATTTACGCCAATTCTTTCAAGCCCTGTGTATGCAGGAGGTTTCCAAATACGATGTAATGGCGGATTAGATGGCATGGTCAATTTAAGTATTGCTGCACCGGGTACATATACATATACCTGGAGCACAGGAGCAACCACTGAGGACATTGCAGGAGTTGGAACCGGAACATATACGGTTACGGTATCAAACGGAATATGCACACAAACAGCAAGTATTACTTTAACCCAACCTGCAGCAATTGCAGTATTAGTTAATGGAGTGAATGTAACATGCAATGGAGGCTCCAATGGAGGAGCAACCACCACAGTTACAGGTGGAGTAGGTCCATTTACTTATGTTTGGAGTAACGGTGCTACCGGACATACCATGACGGGTGTAATGGCAGGAACCTATACAGTTACTGTTAGTGATGCAAATGGATGTACTCAAACCGGTTCAGTTGCGATTAGCGGGCCCGCATCCGGAATGGTATTAACCCAAACGCATGTTAATCCTACGTGTAATACCACTGGTTCAATAGATATTACAGTAAGTGGCGGCTCACCTCCATACACGTATATCTGGACTAACGGTGCTACCACTGAGGATATTTCGGGATTATCAGGAGGAAGCCATACAGTAACCGTTACGGATGCCAATGGTTGTACCATTGACCTATGTATCGTATTGCCTAATGTTGCCGCCTTAAATATAGGCATAGCACACAATAACGTAAGTTGCTTTGGAGGTACCAATGGGCAGGCTATAGCAACCGCAAGTGGCGGTGGTGGCGGCCCTATACTTACTTGTGGAGTAACTCTGGAAATACGGCATCTATCATTAACCTTCCTGCAGGAACATATACTGTTACGGTAACAAGTGGCGGAGGTTGCACAGGAACTGCTACGGTAGTGGTAAGCACTCCGGCTGCTATTTCAATTACGATGTCATCTACTCCTGTATCTACCCTGGGCGGAAATGATGGTACTGCAACAGCAGTTGTTTCAGGTGGTACTGCTCCTTACATTTATCAATGGAATACAGTGCCTGCTCAGACTAATGCAACGGCAGTTGGATTAACTGCAGGCAATTACCTGGTTAATGTCACAGATGCAAGTGGATGTATATCACAGGCTACGGTAACCGTATTATCGCCAAATTATTCGTGTAATCCTGCAACTAAGCCTTGGAGAACAGAAAAAATTGATACATGGAATATTAATCCAAACGGCAACGCTACACAAGCGGGTACCTACTTGCAAAATAATTTTGCAGCAGCATTCCCAGGTTCGCTTGTTGTAGGTGGTGGTTGTGTAGGAAGCAAAACACTTACATTAACAAGTGTAACGGCTGTACGTAATTTCTTAAATGGACAAAGTAATGCAGGCTCAGCAGTGTTGCCTATTAACTTTACAAATCCAACTGGGGTAGCATTAAATAATAAACTTGCTGCTCAGTTGGTTGCAATGAAGCTGAATTTGGTGTTCGATCTGTATGATCCTAATTTTGCTCCGCTTAATACCGTATGGTATGGTAATGCGCTTGTGCAAGGCTTAACAGGTAGCATGGCGGTATACAACGGCCAAAGCGTTAATACGATATTCCTGGATGCTCAAAAGAAATTAGGTGGCTGTGCAGGACTTACTCCAACATTAACTGAGTTTGCAAATGTAATAGAGCAATTAAACCTTGAATATTTTGGTATCGTACAAAATACTTCTAACGCTATTTCGATTGTTTGTCCTCTTGGAAATGCAAAGGATATTGAAAGCAGCAGCATGATTATTGGTATGGGTGTATTCCCAAATCCAAGCGATGGAATTGTAAATCTGAGCTTTGAAGCATTGGAAAGTGGAACACTTGAAATAGCCGTTTACGACTTAGCCGGAAGAGCCGTTTTCGTAAAGTCTGAAGCTTCTTTTGAGGGTGAGAATATGCGTACCTATAACATGCAGCATTTGGCAAAGGGCGCATACATTTTACGAGCAAGAGTTTCAGGATTCGAACAATCGTTCAGAGTGATTATGAATTAAAATTATTGAATTGTAATATTTGGAGAATGCCCTGTAGAAGTACAGGGCATTTCTTTTGCTAGTTTGTTGGATAATTATGAATGTTTTTTGCGGCATTTATATCCTTTTAAAAACCGGCAAAACGCCATTAAAAACCGAAAGAAATCGCAAGAATCGTATTCGAAAGGTTTTTTTCACACTTACATTTGCACATAAAAATTTAAAATTTACTTTTGCGCCTCCAAAATAACGGTGACATAGCTCAGTTGGTAGAGCAAAGGACTGAAAATCCTTGTGTCGCTGGTTCGATTCCAGCTGTCACCACCACCATAAGCCACATAATGCATGTGGCTTTTTTTGTTTAAGTTTTTTGGTTAGGTAGTGTAAGGCTTCGTTATTAAAACTTACTTTTGTGAAAATAATTAATCCAAAAAAATGAAAAAAATTTTACGCATTGATTCCGGCTATACTTCTTACAAGTTTAGTATATGCCCAACCCGTTATTAATAGTTCGCATTTTCCCGGCATCGGAACTACCATAGTTGATACAGAATTAGATGCAGCTGCACTGAGCGAAGGCAGCGGAGGAGCCAATCAGACCTGGAACTTTATGAATGCAGTAAGTTTAGGCAATGCAAATCAAGTTGATTACGTAGTAGCCTCGGTAACACCGTTTTCGTCAAATTTTCCCTTGGCTACTATAGCAGGCGCTATTGATCCAAACGGAACAGTTGCCTATTCGTATTATAATGCAACTTCAACATTGGTGGAATTGTTAGGAGTAGCCGCAAATCAACAAGGAATAGATTTAATATTTACATTTAGCAATCCACAAACGGTAATGCAGTTTCCAACAAATAGCACTACGACATGGAGCGATACCTATGAGGCTTCTTACTCCATAACTAATTTGGGTATAACCGTATCAACTTATCGGTCAGGAATAGCGAATTTTGCAAGCGATGGATATGGCACCCTAATTACACCACTAGCAACCTACAGTAATGTGTTACGCGTAAAAACGCAACAAGCCCATACAGACTCCATGGTTTATGTTGGAATACCTTTGCCTCCTGAAATTTCAACATACAGTTCAACTTCTTATAATTGGTTTTCGGCTGATGCTGGAGATTTACTTAATCAGTTTTTTATTTCGTACGATACAACCATATCACAACAGGGTAACAGCGATAACAAAACCGCTTTTTATCAATCGCTTAATTCAACATCAATCAATCAAGTTATGCAGCAGGAGAATTCGATTGTAACCTTTCCTAATCCTACCATCAATATGGTGCAACTACTGGTAAATGAAATGCCAGCAGGTGATGTGCAGATTAATGTAACCGATGTTACCGGCAAATTAGTAAGAACAATACCAACAAAAAACTTAGCTAAAGGTAAGTTCAACATCGTATTTGATACGGATGGTATGCAAAAGGGAATTTATGCAGTTACCGTAATAGGTGGTGATACCAATTATACCACACGAATCATAAAGCAATAAGGTAAATAAAAAGTAATGAAGAGGCCGTGCAACATGCGCGGCTTTTTTATTGCTGATGTTTGTTCGTTTTTGAATATTTTTGCATTCACAAAATAATGGGAGTTAAAATCGGAAATATAGACCTGGGGACATTCCCACTTTTGCTTGCCCCTATGGAAGATGTAAGCGATCCGCCTTTTCGCGCAGTATGCAAGCAAGGAGGTGCAGACCTTATGTACACTGAGTTTATTTCGAGCGAGGGTTTGATACGTGATGCTGCCAAGAGTGTAAAGAAGCTTGATATTTTCGAATATGAGCGTCCTATTGGAATTCAGCTTTTTGGCAGTGATATTCACTCCATGGAGGAGGCTGCTGCTATCGCAGATGCCGCCCAGCCCGATTTAATAGATATTAATTATGGTTGTCCGGTAAAAGCCGTTGCATGTAAGGGTGCAGGTGCAGCATTGTTGCAAGATATTGATAAGATGGTTGCCATGACACAGGCAGTAATTAACAAGGCAACAAGACCGGTAACTGTAAAAACGCGGTTAGGTTGGGATGATAATACCAAGAATATACTTGAAGTGGCCATGCGACTTCAAGATATTGGCATAGCAGCACTCACCATTCATGCACGTACCCGAGCACAAATGTATAAGGGCGCGGCAGATTGGACACTTATTGGAGAGTTGAAAAACAACCCTGCTATTACGATTCCAATTTTTGGAAATGGCGATGTTGATAGTCCGCAGAAAGCGAAACAAATGCGCGATACTTATGGGGTTGATGGCATTATGATTGGCCGCGGAGCCATTGGCAATCCGTGGATTTTTAATCAAACCAAACATTATATGCAAACCGGGGAGTTGTTATCTGCAGCCACCGTAGCTGAACGTGTTGAGGTTTGCAAACAGCACCTCGATTTTTCTATTAAATGGAAAAATGG
The DNA here is from genome assembly GCA_016714535.1 of Bacteroidota bacterium. Lineage (NCBI taxonomy): Bacteria > Pseudomonadati > Bacteroidota > Bacteroidota bacterium. The sequence continues at coordinate 192,451 of JADKDR010000012.1, read as the reverse complement.
TGTGGTTGGTATTTTAGAAATGCGCAGGCATTATAGCAATTATTTTAAGGGGCTTGATCATTTTAAAGATTTCCGAATGAGGCTTGTAAGATCAAACTCCCTGCAAGAAATTTATTCCATTTTTGATGAGATACTAAAGTACTATGAAGAGATACCGGTTACAGTATGATGGAATTGTAATTTTTTATATGCTTAAATAGCTAATGTAATATATTAAATACCTTGCCCCCCCTATTTATTCTTCATGCTAAAAGGTAGTATTAATATTTCAATTATTGTGGTTGTTTCATGGCTCTTGATGTCATGCAATTCGGGAAAATTATCTTCTTTCAATTATAACAACATGTACAATCAGGGTATTTCGGTACTTAATCCTGATTTATTTGTAAAGCATACTCAGGATAGTGCCATTCTTTTTTTAATAATTAATCCTGCCGAGTTGTTATTTAAAAATGGGAGTGGTGAATTTGAAGCTTCGGTTTATTTTACTTTTTCGGTTTACGAAAATTACACATCTTCAAAAGTGATAGATTCTGTATGCCAACGCTATACTTTAAAAAAGAATAACCTTGCAAATCCATTAACCTTGCAATTGCGCCTACCCAAACCTGCATTGCCATCGTATATTGCTCATGCTTCCTTACATGACTTGCACAGAAGTAAGCACACAGAAAAAAATATCAGGGTAGATGCTTCGTCTATGCAGAGTGCTATAAACTTTTCTATATGGAGCATAAATGACAGCAGTTGGCAATATACCAATTGGGTACGCAATAATGCAGCGTATAAGATAACAGGAGATGGTCTTCACCAGCAATGTTGGGTACGTTATTTCAAGGATGATTTCCCCATTGCAGCTCCACCATTCAAACAAACCGATCTAACAAAATTTTCTTATAAAAGTGATAGCGCATATCGTTTCACATTTGATACAGATGTGTTTGCTCCCGATTTTATAGGACTGTATCATTTTCAATACGATACTTTGATAAAGGATGGCCTTACCCTGATATATGAAGACAATGACTATCCTCGTATACGTAGCGCTGCTCAGATGAAACAGCAAATGCGATATATTACCACCAACGAAGAGTATAATTCGATTATCAATAGCGATGGGGGAAGCAAGCACTTTGATGATTTCTGGTTGAAATGTGCAGGGAATGAGTCCGATGTGAAGAAGTTGCAAGAGCTTTATTTTCAGCGGGTGCAGCAGACAAATAAATTTTTTACGAGTTATACTTCGGGATGGAAAACGGATAGAGGTATGATGTATATTGTGTTTGGACCTCCTGCCGAGGTGTACCGTAACAATAAAGAAGAAACCTGGGCGTACACACTATTCAATCAAAATAGTGTGAGGTTTACCTTTGCTCGTGTAAAAAATCCTTTTTCTGACAACGATTATCAACTCATTCGTTCCATAAGTTATGAGTATCCCTGGACCGGCATGGTGGATATGTGGCGAAAGGGTGAAATCAAAATTTTGAAAAACTAATATGCATTCCCATCTTTGACCGATAATACCGTGGTGATGAATGAACAAGCAGTATATGGCATACGTGCCATTATAGAAGCAATAGACGCAGGAAAGGAGTTTGAAAAAATATTTATACAGTCGGGCATCAACAATCCGCTAATGAATGAACTGCGTGCGCATATCAAAAAAAATAATTTGTTGTATCAGCAGGTTCCTGTAGAAAAGCTAAACCGGCTTACACGTGCTAATCATCAGGGAGCTATTGCTTTTATTTCCGAGATTCAATATCAACTAGTGGAGCATGTGGTGCCTCAATTGTTTGAAGAAGGTAAAGTGCCTTTCTTGTTAGTGTTGGATAAAGTGACCGATGTGCGCAACTTTGGCGCAATAGCCCGCACGGCAGAGTGCATGGGTGTGCATGCAATCATAGTTCCTGCTCAGGGCAATGCTCCGGTTAATGCAGATTCTATAAAGACAAGTGCTGGAGCCTTGCATAAGATTACCATTTGCCGCGAAGCGAATTTAAAGCTGGCACTATACTTTTTGAAACAAAGTGGAGTAACCATTGTAGGCAGTAATGAAAAGGCGAATAAGGAATTGCCATTTGTGGATTTAACTACACCTGTTGCAATTATAATGGGAAGCGAAGACAAAGGAATATCGCCCGAGTATTTGAGATTGTGTGATGTGCGGTTTAAAATACCCATGCAAGGGACCATTGAGTCGCTCAATGTGTCAGCAGCTGCATCTATCATTATGTATGAGGCACAGCGCCAACGTGCATCAATTTAAATTAAATAAAAAAAATGGAAAAACGCGAAGTCACATTATTAGGTGCCGGACTTGTAGGTTCGCTCATGGCAGTATATTTATGTAAGCAGGGTTACAAAGTTACCCTGCACGAGCGCAGGCCCGATATGCGCAAAACCGATATATCGGCAGGCAGGAGTATAAACCTTGCCCTTAGCGACCGCGGTTGGCAAGGGTTGCAAGGAGCGGGTCTCGACCAATTTATACGCGATAATGCAATACCCATGCATGGCCGGCAAGTGCATGCTCCCGATGGCACACAAAATTTTCAACGCTATGGCAAAGAAGGGCAGGCTATTTATTCCATTTCGCGAAGAGATATCAATTGCTTATTGATGGATGCTGCCGAGCGTAACGGTGCTATTATACGTTTTGATGAAACTATTACCAAAGTAGATTTGGAAACGAATACCATTGTTATTAATAACAATCAGACAAAGAAAACAGAGGAGAAAACATGTAACTTTATAATGGGTAGTGATGGTGCATATTCACCATCACGCTTGCCCATGCAGTTTACCGAAAAATTCAATTACTCGCAGCAATATCTGGAACACGGGTATAAGGAGTTGTGCATAGAAGCAGGCTACGAAGGAAACTTTGTGATTGAAAAAAATGCACTACACATTTGGCCACGTGGAGGCTATATGCTCATAGCACTTCCTAATCCGGATGGAAGTTTTACGTGTACGTTGTTTTTTCCACATAAAGGCGACACCTCGTTTGAAGCACTTCAAACCGAAGAGGATGTGTTGAAGTTTTTTAATCAACAGTTTCCCGATGCGGTGCCATTGATGCCTAACTTAACGAAAGACTTTTTTCAAAACCCAACCGGGGCACTAATGACTGTGCGGTGCGCACCCTGGACTTTTCGCAACCGCATGCTGCTGATAGGCGATGCTGCGCATGCCATTGTGCCATTTTATGGTCAAGGTATGAATTGTGGTTTCGAAGATTGCTTTACACTTAATGAACTGATTACAAAACACGACCACAATTGGGAACATATTTGTAAGGAATACGAGCAAAAGCGCAAACCTGCAGGCGATGGCATTGCCGAACTTGCCTTAAACAATTTTATTGAAATGCGCGACCTGGTTAATGATGAACAGTTTTTGCTACGAAAGAAAATAGAAGGTGCTTTTTTTGCAAAACATCCGGATAAATGGATGCCACTTTATAGCATGGTGTCATTTAGCCACATCCCCTACAACGAAGCTCTGGCAGTAAGCAAAAAGCAAGATGTTATCATGAATGAACTATTGCAAATACCGGATGTGAAAAATAAATTTGATAGCGATGAAGTGATGAGCAGGATGATGGAGTTAGTGGTTGCTAAATTGTAATTACTTAATATTTATAGATAAAAAATATTTAAAGTCGCCATAGCATACTTAAAAGATTTATTCACCCTTTGCAACCCAAACAGCAAGATGAAGCAGTAGCCAAGTCAGTGTATGAGGTGAAGCAAAACCATGATGTAACTATGAGTATATATGATGCATTGGTTTAAAGTTTTGAGTGGCACACTCTGTAAATTTCATGTTGCAAGTTATTGATAGCAACTTTATAATAAAGCGACTTTAAGTCATCCTCATTTGGGTCAAAGAGGAATAAATTCTCAGAAATTTTTGTGGAGGAGGTAACAGTGTGATTTAGCATTGCACACGATTACGAAAAGATGGTCTTATTCAACAAATCTATGGATGCAACTTTACTAAAATATTTTTCGTTGCAAACAAGGCGCATGGCTGCTGCATGTCGCTGATGATGCATATCGCTACCTATCAAGTCTATCAGATTGGCATCAATTAATTTTTCGGCTACACGTTTAGCATCGGCACCGTAATAGCCCGATAGCGAATTTATGTTAAGCTGTAGCTTAACATCAAGATCACGTATTTTTTTATATTCATCGAAACGGTTGTAGAAAAATGGATAGCGCTCGGGATGTGCAAGTATGGGTTTGTAGCCATTGGTTTGAATGCGGAAAATTATATCGCGCAGGTTTTCAGGTGCATTGATGTAAGATATCTCAAACAATAAATAATTATCACCAAAAGTAAGTAGAGGTTCGCTATCAAGTTTTTTTACAAAGCCCTCGTCAAGGTAATATTCGGCTGCTGCATCTATTTGTACCTCAATGTTTTCCTGCTTCAGCACTAAGCGCAATTCATTCAGTCCGCCAATAATTATTTCGGGAGTATTTTTAAAAAAGTCGCTCATAATATGAGGCGTGGTAATAAAATTTCGTATGCCAAGAGCATATTGCGCACGTATCAGTTCAATGGAATCGTCCATCGTTTTGGCTCCATCATCTATGCCAGGTATGAGGTGCGAGTGTATATCGGTTTTAATAGATGAAAAATCTGTAACAGGTACTATTTCCTTTTTGCCGAATATGTTAGAGAAGAGTCCCAATTGCTTATTTGTGTATTGATTGCTAAGATACGATTGATTTTGAAATGCCTTTTTCTGTTAATTGTTGTAAGTGAATAAAGATAAGTGCATCAACTTACTTTTAATTGCTGCCTGAGGTTGCTCATCATATCTGCCGTCATTTTATCCAGATCATATTCATGCTTCCAGCCCCAATGCGAGCGTGCTTCTGCATCGTCAATACTTTGTGGCCAGCTATCGGCAATGGCCTGACGATAGTCAGGCTCGTTTGTCATTGTAAAATCGGGAATATGATGCCTGATAGTAGCTGCAATTTCTGCCGGAGTAAAATCTATTGCACTTAAGTTATACGAGGATCGTATTTTTATTTTATCAGCAACGGCATGCATAAGGTGTATGGTGGCACGTATGGCATCGGGCATATACATCATAGGCATGCGCGTATTGTCGCGCAGGTAGCAATTATACTTTTTATGTTTAAGCGCTTCGTGATAGATAGCCACTGCATAGTCGGTAGTGCCGCCTCCCGGATCACTTTTATAGCTAATTAATCCCGGGTATCGAATGCTACGCACATCCACTTTAAATTTATTGAAATAATATTCGCACCAACGCTCGCCTGCCAGTTTGCTTATGCCATATACCGTGCTAGGCTCCATTACCGTATATTGTGGTGTGTGCACTTTGGGTGTGGTGGGCCCAAATACGGCAATACTGCTTGGCCAAAATATTTTGAGGTAGGTATGCTCACGTGCTATTTCAAGCAGGTTGAACAAACCTTCCATATTCAGTCGCCATGCCGATTTTATTTTTTGTTCGGCAGTTGCAGATAGCAATGCTGCCAGCAAATAGACATGGGTAACTTTATGTTTTTTTATTATTTCAAAAACTTTTTTGTCATCTAACACATCAACAAATTCGAACGGGCCGGTATCGCCAAGCAAAATGGGTTGCGCCTTTAAGTCGGCTGCAATTACGCGGTCATTACCAAGCTGCATGCGCAGGGTATGAACAAGATCGGTTCCAATCTGACCCGATGAACCTAATACAAGAATAGTGTCTGTCATAAAATGCTTTATAGTGAATGGATGTGCACAAACGTATTTATTTTTTTGTGACTTTAGAAATTAATCCTTGTTGAATAGCAATTAAACAGTCTCATAGCCTAATCTTTTAATACCGGTTGCGAAAATCTTTTGGTTTCCTTTTGTATTTTCACCGCATGAAACTTATCGTTTTTTGTGGGCCTTCGGGTAGTGGTAAAACCAGTATCAAGAATTTTTTATTGGCTACCAACAGTCAGCTTGCCTTTTCGGTGTCGGCCACAACTCGCCCGATGCGTGAGTTTGAGAAACATGGTGTTGATTATTATTTTATTTCTATAGAAGAGTTTAAGGCCAAAATTTCTAACAATGAATTTATTGAATGGGAAGAAGTTTATGCCAATGGTTTCTATGGAACATTAAAGTCGGAAATTGAGCGCATAAACAAAGCGGGCAGGGTTACTGTGTTTGATGTAGATGTTGAAGGAGGATTGCATATTAAAGAGAGCTTTGGTGATAAATGTCTGGCTGTATTTGTAAGGCCGCCATCCATAACCGAGTTGCACAAGCGGCTGGTAAAGCGTGGCACCGAAACGGACGAAAGCCTGCGCAAGCGTGTAGCCAAAGCTGAATTGGAAATGACCTATGAGAAATATTTTGACCGGGTTATTATTAACAATGATTTTGATTTAGCCTGCGAAATGTCCGGTCAACTGGTAACAAAATTTTTAAACGAATAGTGATGGAAATTGGATTGTTTTTTGGTTCGTTTAATCCTGTGCACAACGGTCATATGATTATTGCCCAATATATGTGTGAATTTGCAGGCATGAGCGAAGTATGGATGGTTGTTAGTCCTCACAATCCGCTAAAGCCCATTGGGACGCTCTTGCAGGATTATCATCGCCTGCAATTGGTGCGCACTGCCATAGGAGACTATAATAAAATTAAAGCATCGGATATTGAATTTTCTTTGCCTAAACCATCTTTTACCATTCATACACTAACGTATTTGCAAGAACGATTTCGCGACAAGCAATTTGCTTTGATTATGGGTGCCGATAATATCGAAACCATACATAAGTGGAAAAATTATGAGCAAATTCTTGACAATTATCGCATCTATGTTTATCCCCGCACTACTGCCACCACGCGCACTTACGAGCAGCACAAAAATGTAATTTACACCAGCGCACCTATCATAGAATTGAGCTCGAGTTTTATTCGCGAACAAATAAAGGCGCGCAAGGATGTTCGATATATGCTTCCCGAAAGTGTTTATAATTACATTGACGAAATGAACTTTTATCGTAAGTAATTGCTTACTTAATCAATACAAGTTTGCGGCATATTTTAGTACCATTGCCAAGTACGCTAACCTGGTAAACACCTTGCGGCAATTTACTTACATCCAATTCAATTTTTCCTGCTCCTGATTTTGAAGGTACGTATCAGTATATACCATCTTTCCATGCAAATCAGAAATATACAAATGCATCACTTGTCCTTGGCTTGCAGTTATATTTGCCATAATCAAATCCGCTCCGGGATTTGGAAATATGGTCATATCGCTAATGCCTTCTGATGCAGTTTCTGCAACAGGCAACAAGAAGCCTGCCGTAAATTGAAAATAAATATTATCGCCAAAGTCGCTTGTGAAAGAGCGTATTAAAGCATTATTGACAGCACTTCTTACTCTGATATATCCGGAACCCTGATTGGGATTATTCCAAAAAGAGAGGCCATCGCCTGCATTATCTTTTAGGCGTAGTATATAGCAGCCGTTAACAAGATTTACCGTATCGCGATAAACCGTATTGGCCGAAAGGCCACTGCGTGATATTAAAATATTTCCTGCATCATCTTTCAGGGTATAATTGTTTTGTCCCGGCAGGTTATTGGTTTTTAATTCAAAATAGATATACGAAGGCAATTGCACCGGAACAGTGAAAGTGCTGTAAGATGTATCGTTATTGGCATACATATCGGCATTGCCGTTAGGCAAGCTTACATAGGCAATAAATTTGTCGGAGGGCGAAGATGCCCAATCGGGAATAGGCAATGTTACTTCCTGCGTATCTAAAAAAGCGAGGTTGCCCTGCCATGAGTACGTACTCGTAATGCCTCCCACTCTGCCATAGGTTATGGTAGCACTGGTAAGTGATGTAACTCCTGTGTTTTTTAAGACTACAACTGGATTTGCGCACAGCGGATTTATGCGTTGATACTCGGTGCGTGTGGTAGGAGCTTTTACAAAATCGATGGATGCATCCAGATTAAAGTTTGCTGCACCATAGGTTACTAATTGATTATTGACACGATAGTTTGATTGCCCGGGGTTGCCAAGAGGAGGTAAACTGTAATCAAGCGTAATGGTATCGCCAGCCTGTACCGAAGGAGTAAGGTCATATTCCTTGGTTACAGCAGCAGCACCGGGGCACCACCCTGCACGATCGTATATCCAAGTGCCACCTTGCGGGTAAATGGGGTTGGTACTACACTCAGTCCAAACCGAGCGGGTAAAGTTGATGGTACTATCAAGGCTGATGATATGATTGCGTGCCACAAATTCGCCTTGTTGACCATGCCCGCTTATGGCACTTCTTACTTTAAAAAAACTTGCTGTATTGTCTAACACAATATCGCGTGGTTCAAAAAACGTGTTGTTAACTATATCAGTATACGATGGAGAAACCCATGAGCCACTTGGCCATATCTGTTGCATTGCTTTTACATCGCGTGGAGGTGTGCCTTCATAATATACAAAAGTGATATCGTTGTCTTCCTGATATTTGCCATCTTCCATAGCAAGGAAGCGTGGTCCTTTTAATATTGGAGCAAAATCTGTTACATCAAATACCCATGTTTTTCCCACCAGCCCATTCAGGTTAAGATTGAGACCATAGGGAGTAATAAAATTAATTAGTTCCACGCGCATAGGTCGTTTTTGATAATAGGTAAGCGTGCCAATTACAATGGAGTCATTTCCTGAAACATACATTGAGTCTATAATTGCACTGGTGTCATTATAAATATAATAATAGCCCTGTAGCCACGAATAGGTAGTATCTACAATTACAAGGTTGCCATTAGTGGTTGTATAACTGATTATACTGTTTGGTATTAACTGCACCGAGTCGGTTACTAAATTGTTTACAACAGAGGTAGTATACGTTCCCTGTAAAAAGGTGCAATTTGCCAGGTTGCTGCTCTCACTAAAATTACGGAATAAATCAGCACCCTTTATTATGCGGTAGTCGGGGTTAAATATATTTCCATGATTGCCCAAGGGAGAGGCATCAACTACGGTATTTCCTGCATCTTCGTTAAGTTGATAGTAAAGCAGTAGGTTACTGTAATTGAGATGTGTATTATCAATATCCTTGTACATAATCTGATTGAGTGCTACTGAATCGAGTGCTTTATTCCAGATGCTGAATTCATCCATGCCACCGTAGTAAAAAATGCTATGACCGAAATCGCTTCCAATGGCCATTGATTTTATATCAATGCTTTTCGATTTGCCTGTACCCACAGCCCATTGTTTACCATTAAGAAAAATTTTCATTTCACCGGTTAGCGCATTCTTGGTAAAGGCCCAAAAATTCCATTGCCCGCTTCTTTCCTGAGGCGTGGTGGCCTTGTTAATTCTATCATAGCCACTGCCATCATTACCGCAATCCCAGTAGATATTTGCATCGCTCCATGGCATATGTATGTTTATTTGTCGCTCATTATTTTGGCCTACCGCCTCGGCAATGGTGGTGTTGTTTGATGGGATTTTTGTGCTGTCACCTTTGCTCCAAAAGGCAATGGTAATTTCATTCGAAATAGAATTTGCAAATCCATTGCCCGGATTTATCAGGCTCAGGTTATTGCCACAAGTTAGGTGCTTATCGGTGCGGTTGCTTGTAACGGTACTGATATACGATGATGCGGTACTGTTTACGGTATTTTCGGAACCGGTGTTATAATTTGAATAACTAAACTCTACTAATACATTAGAAATTCCATCCCAATTAAAATTATTGTTGAAGTTGAACTGCTTCCAACCGGCACCTGCAATGGTATTGTTAAAGTAGTATACGGTTTGATATCCACCCAAGTCAGGCAAGGCTGAACTTAAGTTGCTAGCTGATGTGTGTTTCATGCGTATGCGAAGGTGGTTAAAACTACTGCCTGCAAGTGCAACATCAAGACGAAGGCCGGTTATATCCATATTGGCAAACAATCCTGCTGCTGTAAGGTCTGCCGCTGTATACAGAAATTGTGTTTTTGCATTAGCTGATGAATCGAAAGGGTAGTGTACTCCCATATTACCGTTGCCTATAATTGCAGAATCCTGAGATATAATGGACAAGTAATTAACCTGCGTTTGGTATGAAACGGTGTATTGATAAACCGGTTGATTGGTATAGTAATAAACAGGCCCATTAAAATTATTGACGATGTGTGATTTAGCAGTACTGCGCAGCGAATCAGTTTGTGTGCTGTCAATAACATAGGTATAACAGTTATAGTCCCACTCGCCACAACCAAGGTTTGGATTTTGCCCTGTGCTTATTTGCCCGTTTTTACAACGCATGCTATACAACATGAGTATTTTCTCATAGGTCTTGGTGCTATCATTAGGAAAGTTAAAAACACCTGACCGCATTGTACTATCGAACCTGAGTGTTTGCACTACGGTTGTATCACCGCTTTGCGCATAAAGCGCAAAGGAGCAACCCAAGTACGCTAGGACAATAAAAATAACTTTGAAAAAATAGTTCATTTGGAATTGAATTTAAAGGCCGAATTTAGTAAAGAATTTTAAGCCGAAAGGTAAAATAAACGCTACAACCATGTAATTCGCCTTCAATAAAAAGGCTAATATTGCGCGTTCATAAAAGCACCTTTAACGATGAGTTTTATTAAGTCCTTGTACCGTTTTATTTCTCCGCGTTTCCAGAATATTTTTTTGGAGTATAAAGTTGATTTCGGGCCGCGTTATACTGAATCAACAGCTCCCCACCGGCTATTGAATGAGCTGATTAATAGAAACAGGAATGAATATGCACGACTGTTGCAGGCAAGTTTGAAGTACTTCGATGTGTTTCATTCACTTAATAAAATGAGTGAAGAGCAAAATGCTCAGTTGCCCGTTTATAATAACAACTTTTTGCCGGGTCTTGATATTGTAATGCTTTACACCATTCTATCGGAATATAAACCAGCCACGTATGTCGAAGTGGGCTCCGGTAATAGTACCAAGGTGGCTTATCATGCCATAAAAAAGCAAGGGCTAAGCACCAAAATAATTTCCATGGATCCCTATCCGCGAGCTGAGATTGATGCATTAAGCAACAAGATAATTCGCGAACCTTTTGAGAAAAGCAATTTTGATTTTCTATTTGCTTTGAAACCTAATGATATTTTGTTTATTGATAACTCGCATCGCATATTACCAAATTCTGATGCAATGGTGTTTTTTATGGAAGTGCTTCCTTTACTTCCCAAGGGAGTGTTGGTACAAGTGCACGATGTATATCTACCATTTGACTATCCTCAGGATATGTGTAACCGCGCCTATAACGAACAGTATGGACTGGCTTTTTTCTTAATGGCAAATCCAGAACGATACCATACGATTATGCCTAATTACTTTGTTTATACAGATAAGGAATTGCACGCCATCACCGCACCTATATGGAATAATCCCAAGCTACACAATGTGGAACAACATGGTGGGTCTTACTGGGTGGTTATCAAATAACCTTACTTAATTCCCTGATCGAGTCTGATGTAAGTTTTTAAGAAAGCGGCAAGCGCATTGGCACTCAATGTGCGTATATTTAAAAAGCTACGTTCAAGCAAGGGCGCATTGTTATGTGGCAACCCAAAGAAATATTCATTCTTACTTTCGTTATCATTCATTTTTAAAATATATCCTACGTGCTCCACTTTGTCGCCTACCTTGCGCCCAAGTGATATATAGGTAAAATGAAAATGGCTTTCGTCAAACTCTTTGGATTCTATGACACTATAACCTTCTTTTAAGCCCATGCCACTTTTTACACCAAGGTTGTAACCTTTTATCATGTAGTTATAATCTTCTTCGGTAGCTGCTGTTTGCGCTACTGCCATTGCTGCAAAAAATAAAATTAGGAATGCAGTTAAGTTTAATGATTTCATATTTTTTGGTTTTAAATTTTTTCGAATAAAGAATTTATCAAGCAGTATGCCGAATTATTTATTTTTCTATTGGGTTCATGTGTTATTCAACTTTGTAAGCAAATGCATTTATGCCCAGAAACTAATTTGATGCCGATCAGGAGTTCTAAATAAATTCATCACCCTTCTGAATCTTTACATCATTCACAAATTGCTTTATCTGTTGCTCGTCTTTCTTATGGCAAATGAGCAGTACGTCATCTGATTCGATTACTATAAAATCTTTAAGACCCTGTACTACAACCAGTTTATTCTTCGGTACCTGAATCATACAACCTTCGGTGTCATAAACCATCACATTGGAGCCAACAATGGCATTTTGTTTTTGGTCATGTTTAATATGCTCGTACAGCGAACCATAGGTGCCCAGGTCGCTCCAGCCAATATCTGCACCTAAAGTGTAAACGTTTTTGGCTTTTTCCATTACGCCATAGTCAATGCTAATGTTTGGACTTAGCGCATATACTTTTTTTACAAATTCCTTTTCTGCTCTGGTATTGTACTTACCTTTTCCCGCGGCAAACAAGTCATACACATCAGGCAGGTAATGCGCTAGCGCGGCTGCAATTGCCTTGGCATTCCAAATAAAGATGCCTGCATTCCAAAAAAACTCGCCTGATTGCAAAAAGAATTTTGCCATTTCAAGATCAGGTTTTTCTGTAAATGTTTTGACTTTATAAATTGTATTTTCCTTATCGGTGTTTGGAACAAACTGAATATATCCATAACCTGTATCGGGCCGACCGGGTTGTATGCCAATGGTTAGAAGCACATCGTTTTTTTCGCAAAAAGCGAGTCCCTGATTAAGTACTGAATGAAACCCTATTTCGTTTTCTATAACATGATCACTGGGTGCTACTATAATACGGGCATCGGCATTTTTTGCCATAATTTTAAATGTAGCATAGGTTATACAAGGAGCCGTATTTTTACGATGTGGCTCGCTCAGTACATTTGCTTTGGGCAGCTGTGGCAGTTGTTTTATGACTTGCTTGATATACGATTCGTTGGTTACTACAATTATATTTTCAGGTGGGCATATTTTTGTAAAGCGATCATAGGTTTGTTGCAAGAGCGATTTGCCATTGCCTAAAAATATCAAGAAATTGTTTAGGCTTGGCATTGCGACTCATAGGCCAAAATCGGCTTCCAACACCACCGGCCATAATTACACAATAATTATTTTTCATTCAGTAATAGTATGTGAAAGGATTTTAATCCGTTTATTTTAATTTACTAAGTGCAGCTTCAATTGCATCAATAATGTGCGGCACATCACCTGCCGGCAATGTTCCTACAGAAATACGATACCAATTGTTATCCTCCTGTGCACCAAAAGCATAAAAAGGTACAATGGCAACTTTAGCTTCTTTTAATAAATATTTGTAAACATCCTTTGCATTGCCAAGTTGCTTGCCCTCGGGCGTAGTCATTCCGGCAAGGTCAAATTGTATAGTAAGATAAATAGCAGCTTGTGGAGTTATTGCTTTTACCCTCAATCCTTTTTCCTGCAATCGAACAAATCCTTCATATAAACCGTCAAGGCGATTTTTTATTTCAGTTTTAATATTGCTTAAATAACTATCCACTGCATCGGTATTGGCAAGGTACTTAGCAGTTGCAACTTGTTCGGCCTTTGGTGCCCATGCGCCTACATGTGAGAGTATGGCACGCATACGACTTGTAATAAAGGAGGGTCCTAACGCCCAGCCCACACGCAAGCCGGTAGCAGCGAAGCATTTGCTTATGCCATCAACAAACACGGTGTAATTGCGCATTTCGGGGCGCAGCGATACAGGATTGAAATGTTGTGTTTGTCCTAATGTTAATGCCCAATATATTTGATCGTACATGAGGTACAACGGTTTTTCATCTGCCCCTCTGCGAGCATTTTCTTCCAATATCAGGTCACAAATTTCTCCAAGGTTTGACTCGGTAAATACAGTTCCGGTAGGATTCAACGGTGAACATAATGCCAGCAATGTTGCACCCTTTAAATGTGGCCGCAATTCATCGGCCGATGGCATAAAATTATTTGAAGGAAGGGTTTGTATTTCTACACCTATGGCTTCACTCATGTGGCAATAATGATTGTTGTTCCATGAGGGTACCGGAAATATTACCTTATCTCCCTTTTCTACTATGGTGCGGAAAATGGAATAGATAATAGGCCGGGCACCACAGGCTATTACTACCTCTTGCGGACTATAAGTAATGTGTTCACGTGTACTTATCAGGTTGGCAACTTCTTGTCTTAACTCGGCAATACCATCGCTTGGTGGATAGTTGGTAGCTCCAGCGCGCAAGGCATTTATCAGCTCTTCGCACAATTCGGTAGGTATGGGAAAAACTTTGGGGTCAAAATCGCCTACGGTCAGGTTGTATACCTTTTCACCATTGCGTATCATTTCGTTTACCTCGCCTGCAATTTTTAATATTTCTGAACCTATAAGCGTTTCGGCCATATTGCTCAATTTGCTTACCGGTGCGGTTACTATTGTCATTTGGTTATTGTTTAATATAGTGGCAAAGGTAGAAGTTTTTCATACCATCTTTCGGTTTAATTATTTTTTAATTGGATTGCTTCAAGGCTTGTTAGATTTTTTTCGTCCCATAAAAATAATGTAACAAACAATACCGATGGCAGTGGTATAAATCATTTGTCCGGCATGCACTACGATAGCAATAGTTTTGCCCATACTAGGGGCAATGTTATATGCCGCTGCCACTTTTTCTACCAGAAAATGATAGGCACCCATGCCACCACCCTGAATGGGAATAGTGCGCCCCACACTGCCAATACTTATAATGCTTAGACACAGTCCCCACGAATTGTTGCTGGTTTCATCAAATGCCTGCAGCCAAAACCATGTCATAAAATAATACCCTGACCAGATGAGCATGCTATAAAATACAAACAACATGGGTTGTTTAATTTTCATAATGCTACCAATGCCATCCATTACCTGCCTGGTAATTGCATTTAATTTATCGGGCAACCGAGGTCTTAATACCTTAATAAAAATATAGACTGAAACGATAATTGTTAAAACAATTATTAACCAGAACAGGGTTGAAGTTCCGGACATTTTATTTTGCAAGGTATGGCTCAATGGTTCAATAATGTTTTGATTGTAAAACGATTTCATAGCCGTGCTTTGCATGGCATACGTAGCTATTAGCATTAGTATTAAACAAATCAGGTCGACCAGCCGCTCAGTAATTACGGTACCAATTAGCGCAGCAAAAGAGATTTTCTTTTTTTGTTGCAGGGTGGCACAGCGTGTAAACTCGCCCACACGTGGCAAAGCAAGGTTTACAAAATAGCCTATCGATAAACTGATAAATGATGCATAAACAGTGGCTTCGCCTCCTGCGCTTTTTATAAGCATATTCCAGCGCGCACACCGTACCATATAGCCTAATGTGGTGGTTATAACTATCACTATATACCATCGTAAGTCAGCACCGGCAATATTTTCTTTAATTTCATAGAAGTTTGCATTTCTTACAAACAAGTAAACGCTAACCACACCTATAAATAAATAAAGTGTTGAGCTTAGTAACCGAATATAGTTTTGTTTTTCGTTCATTATGAGCATGCGAAAATATTCTTTTCGGAACAATTTGTTTATGCACTTTCAAATATGGTATTTTGCAACCCAAACCTGATGGCTGCTTTATTCAATAGAAAATCGAATCCCGATGAGATGTCGTTTCTGCAACACCTGGAAGCCCTGCGCTGGCATCTGGTGCGTAGTGTGGTGGCAGTGTGTGTGCTGGCCGTTGTAGCTTTTTTTAATAAGGCGCTGTTGTTTGATGGCATTATACTCGCTCCTAAAAAAAGTAGTTTTATAACCTATCGTTTTTTTTGTTGGCTTGCCCGCAAGGTAGAGGTTGATTTTTGCATAAGCGAAATTCCGTTTAGTTTGCAGAGTACCGAGCTGAGCAAGCAGTTTACCTTGCACATGTGGGTAGCTTTTGTGGCAGGGTTTATATTAGCTGCTCCATACATTTTTTGGGAGTTGTGGCAGTTTTTTAAACCGGCACTAAGTCCTAAGGAACGCAAGTACACTACCGGTGTGGTTTTTTTTACCAGCTTGTTATTTCTTACCGGTGTTTTTTTTGGATATTTTGTAATTGCACCTTTATCAATCAATTTTCTAGGCACCTATACAGTAAGCGACCAGGTTCAAAATATTTTTACACTCGACTCTTTTATTTCCATTATCGTATTTATGACGTTGGCTTCGGGTATTGTGTTTGAGTTGCCTATTGTAATTTATTTTCTTTCAAAAATTGGAATTGTAACCCCGGCATTTTTGCGTGCTTACAGGAGGCATGCTATTGTTATTATTCTTATCATAGCTGCTGTAATTACCCCCTCGCCCGATGTAACAAGTCAAATGCTGGTTGCAGTGCCTCTATATTTACTGTTCGAAATATCCATACTCATCAGTAACTTTGTTTACAATCAACAAAGTAAGGAACAGTAATCTGCCATATTCTGCTTATGTTTAGTGTTTTCAGTAAACACATGTCGCTTAGGATAATTTAATTAGACATTTTAACCGCACTAATGTATGCACAACCTTTCTCATTGCTACTTTAGTTTTATAAGTTTACCATGGTAAAGCCCCCCGTTCCCGCAAGCACCCTCGCTTACAGCTCGTGAAATAGTTTTGCATTGTTCATTCATTTTATAACATAAATATTTTACTAAGCAAATATAAAATTTTGTTATTCACAACTGACATAGATGCAACCACAAGCGTAGTCGCATTCGGCATTCAAAATACACCCCAAACCCCTTAAGGGCTTACCTTTTGCTACGCTGGGTTTCTCTTATTATTTAGTATTAGTTTTCAAATTTTATTCAATTAAAAAATCAAATATTCACGAAAATCCAAGCCGAGAATAGGCAAGTCCCCCTAAAGGGGATTTAGGGGTGAATTGCCAATTGTCTGAACCACACATTAAGCTGATTGAACAGATTACACAAATTTTAAAACTTTCTCAACCTTCAAAACTTTCAAAACTTCACAACCCTACAACTCCCCTCACCACTCCGCCACCGCAACTTGCAAAAATAAACCCCCGCACCAAGCCCAACTATATCCACAGTTTTATACTGGCTCCATTGGCTTACCCGCTCGGTACGTATACACTCACCGTTAACATCATATATCTCCAACCAACCCACATCCTTATCTGGTGGAAACCACAATGTAAATTTATCATGGGTAGGGTTACCAAACACCGTAACTTTTTTAACTTTCCCACTTTCTAAACTTTCATAACTCAAATTATTGCACAACCCATTATCCCCCAAAAAATAATTGGGATGATTAGGCAGACTATTAGAATAATACCCGGCAATTGTAATTGGTGCTGTACAAAATTGCAAGCAAGCCCGGGGCTATCCGGATTATTAATTACATGTAAGTGCATAGTGCTGTTACCTGTGGTAATATAAATTTTACCATCATCGGCAAGCTCGGGATAAGCAAAAAAAGTACCGAAACCAAAAGAAATGAAACTATCCCATACGGCTAACAAGGTTTTGGTAACAAAAATATTTGGCTGAGTTACATCAAACTGAAAGATGCTATCGCAATTAGTTATATATGCAAATTGGGAGTTAGAAGAAAATTCAACCCCACCATTTTTACAATGACTTTCATAATTTACGCCTGTTTGTGCATTGCTAAACATTCCTGTACATCTATCAAAATCATAAAAATCAATAATCGCATCAGCAACAAAATTGGTATGCGCAAAACAATATTTGGTGCCATCGGGCGAAAATCTTCCTTGGCCAATAAAGAAGTTACGTACACTACCAATATTTTGACTTGTTACAGCTGATACACCATAAGGAGTTAATTGTGTTTTATAAATCCTATTATTGCCAGTACCTAACCATGTTATCCACCAATCGCGGCCATTACCATGTTTGCAGGCTGTTATTTTACCTGCATTAGTTGTATCAGTGCTTATCACTACATTTTTTTGCACCACCTCGCCAAGCCCATTATTTAAACTCATATCTATTACACTATAATACATGAAATGTGCAAGGCTATTGTACGGAAAATTATCAACTGTATTGTGAAACAGATAATACAAATTAGGATGGTCGGGCATTGGTAATATTAAATTAGCTTGTGGGATATTGAGCCCTATAGTTTTATTTCCTTGTTCGGTAGTATAAGGGCTTGGATTGATACCGGTGCCATTTATCATAGTATCATTTGCATTATTAGCTATATAATAACCATTTGAATAAAACTGCAAACTTCCATTTGTATCTGTAATATTTGCATGAGTGGCACCCGCTATATTCATTCCTATGCTGTCAAGATAAACATTGGGAACTCCAGTTTTAAAATCTATTTTGTAAGTTTCGTATGGAAATCCACCCCAAGATTGGTATCCCATCAACCACATATTACTTAACCACTGTGCCATGCAACTATTTGCAACAAAAAGCAATAAAACTAAAAAGCAAGATTTTCTCATGGCTACTTCAGTTTTATAAGTTTACCATGGTAAAGCCCCCCGTTCCCGCAAGCACCCTCGCTTACAGCTCGTGAAATAGTTTTGCATTGTTCATTCATTTTATAACATAAATATTTTACTAAGCAAATATAAAATTTTGTTATTCACAACTGACATAGATGCAACCACAAGCGTAGTCGCATTCGGCACCAAAATACACCCCAAACCCCTTAAGGGGCTTACCTTTGCTACGCTGGGTTTCTCTTATTATTTAGTATTAGTTTTCAAATTTTATTCAATTAAAAAATCAAATATTCACGAAAATCCAAGCCGAGAATAGGCAAGTCCCCTAAAGGGGATTTAGGGTGAATTGCCAATTGTCTGAACCACACATTAAGCTGATTGAACAGATTACACAAATTTTAAAACTTTCTCAACCTTCAAAACTTTCAAAACTTCACAACCCTACAACTCCCCTCCCCACTCGGCCACCGCATCTTACAAAAATAAACCCCTGCACTAAACTCACCAATATCCACAGTCTTATACTGGCTCCATTGAGCAACCCGCTCGTTGCGTATATGGTTACCGTTAACATCATATATCTCCAACTCGCCCACATCCTTATCAGGCGGAAACCACAATGTAAATTTATCGTGGGTAGGGTTACCAAACACCGTAACTTTCTTAACCTTCCCACTTTCTAAACTTTCATAACTCAAATTATTACACAACCCATTTGCCCCCAAAAAATAATTAGGATGATTGGGAATGGTATTGAAATAAAAGGGTACCATCAATCCATGCTGTATAACATTGCAGGCAAGCCCGGGGCTATCAGGCTGGGCTATTATATGATAGTAGCGAGTGCTATTGCCAGTTGCCACATATACCTTTCCATCTGGGGCAATTTGTGTTTGACAAAAATAAGTACCCGCGGGTGGAAAACTATCATAAAATCCATCGTAAGTAGCAACTAATATACGGCCGCTTGCAAGGTTGGCCGGATTGCAGTCATATTGATAAAGATTAACAATATTGCTCACATACACATATTGCGAGTTAGGTGAAAACTCCATACCTACATTACCAACAATTTGCTCAATGGTATCGTTACGCCAATTACTTAATAATCCGCTACAGCGGTCAAAATCAAAAACATCTAAATCTGTATTATTTCGATAGTGATAATAAGCATATCGAGTACCATCAGGCGAAAATTTTGCTTGACCTGCATCCCAATCTCTAACGCTTCCGATTGTTTGGTAAAATGGGCCATCAATACCATAAGGTGTCACCAATATTTTTATAAAAATATTGGTATACGCTCTATGGACCATTATCCACCAATCGCGGCCATTACCATGTTTTGTTGCTGCTATTTTACCCCCATTCATAATGTCTGTAATAGCAATATTGTTTTTAGATATAACCTCACCCAAACCATTATTAGTTGAAATATCAATTACTGAGTAATAAAGAAAATGGGATTCTGTAAAGTCAGGTGGATTATCAACTGTTGAATGGAATAAATAATATAACGAATCTGAACCCGGTTTCTGTATCGCTAATGCTGCCTGTGGTATTAAAAAGCCATCAGGGAACATATTCGCATATTGTCCTGGACTTATTCCAGTTCCATTAAGCAAGGTATCATTGTTTGCATCAGCAATATAATATCCATTTGTATAGAATAACATATTACCATTGCTATCACATATTGAAGCATTAGTATAGCGAAAATCCATTTCAAGACTATCATAAGTAGCAACTGGAACTCCACTTTGAAAATCAATCCAATTGATGCCTGCTGGTTTGCCTTGGTATGAATAGTAACCACCAATCCATAAATTATTAACCCTTGCGCTTTCACCAAATTAAAATTAAGCAAAATGAAAGCAAATAATATTGTTCTCATATTAATGTATTATTACAAGTTTGCCATTGGTTTTTACAATGTAATTACAGCTTATTTTATAAGCATAAACACCACAGTTTATTTCTTTTGTTGGCAGTGTAAGTAAACCATTTTTATTGTCTAATTTAATAGAAGTTATAGAGCGGCCATAACCATCATACAATACAAATAGCATGGTACAATCTGATGTATACGGATATACAATATTAATTGCATCGTTGGCAGGGTTTGGAAATACTATAAACCTGCGTGCATCAATATTTTCTACTGGCACTTGCTGCCCTTGGCGCAATGTAATGCCAACGGCATTGCATATTTCGCGGTCGTTGTAAGTGTATGTTTCATCAACCATAAATAATAATGACCTTGCACGAAAAACAACTGCACCACCCGCTAAAGGGCATTGGTTGGCTATATATATCAAAGTATTAATCTGGTCTTGCGTAAATTCGTAAATGCCTTGCAAAATAGTACCAGCATAAATTTCGGTATAAAGTTTTTCGTTTGTCTCTATTTCATTTTGTGCATTTAGCGCATCGGCCATGTCTGCTATATCTTCGCCTTTTGCATACTTTATATTATTCTCATAAGCTGTTATGCTGTCCATATATGCTTGTTTCATCATTCGTTGCATTTGCAATAGTTGCAGATCGCTCAACACAGAATTTACATTTAAGTTGCTATCCATTTTGTTGCTAAATTTATAAGTTTAATGTCAATATCCTTGCTTATGTTTTTTGCAAGGCTGTCGTTAAAATTAATCTTCCAATTTGCAAGGCTATCGTTTATATACCATTCATTTTTTTCATTGTCCATGGTATACAAACTGCCCATATATCCTGCTGCTGCCTCATTGTATATTGCTTGTACCAAGCTATCGGCAAGCAAGGCTGCGTTATTTTCTGCTTTGCGGTATATACTGTTTTTTAACATCCAAGCTAATTCATTACCGTATGCCGACCCTGCATATTCACCTTTCAAGTAAACATCGTCTATTTCATCTAACTCGTTACTTATTTTTGGGAAAACAAAATTATCCATACAATAATCAACCATATTGTTTTGGGCATTTGGGGTGCATGTACTATCATTATTTACACCGAAAACAGCTTGAAACCAGTTGACAGGTGAGCAATCAGGCCATAGCGTAGCATGTGTTGTGTTAAAATGAATGAAAGTATTTAATGCATTATCATCGTGTAAAGCCTGTTTTATATAACTATTTGCAGGTAGCATCCATTTGTTACCGGTTTCTATTTGGTTACCTATAAGTGCATGCAAGGTATAATGCAAGCCATAAGAATGATGGTTAAATTCGTTAGCTTTTATTTCCGCTTTGTATTGTGTGCTATTTGGAGATGCCATAACAAGAACACCATATTCGGTTTTGTCGGTGTAGTTGCAAGCTATGGTTACACCGTTGCACTATAAAAGAAGTGATAGCACTTTGGTCGATGTTGCCATACACAGCATTGCCTTCATATGGTTACAGCCTATAGTTGCAGACTCGCCATCTTTTACCAATATTCCATTTTTGTTTGTATTGTTATCGGTAAGCGTAATGTAATTATTTGCAATACTCCATCTGTTTGCAGACATCATGTCTATACCATTGTATGCAGAGTTTGCACCTAATCTGTGTGTGATATTATTATTTGTAATGTATGATAAAGTATTTGCTCCTTTGCCATTGGCTTCATAAACACGCACTCCTGCATATTGTGCCCAATAAATTATCGCCAAACGTGATGGTGTTGTTATGCACAGCAAGCCTTGATGCGCCATCATTTTGCAATAGTTGCATGCCATCGTGCTGCGCATCAATAGTGTTGTCGTACACCTGCATATTGCAGCCTTGCCCAGCTGTAATTCGGTATCCTTTTGCAACATTTGTCATATTATTTTGCGAAGATTCTATATTCATTCTATCGGCAAATATTGCATAGATACAGTTATTAAAACTGTAATTACCTTGTTTGCCAAGTCCGGTTTGATGCAATGTAGAAAAAGTACGTCCGCTTTGGCAATAGATACCACTGCCGTTATAGTCTGCATTAAAAATCCTTTGTAAAATCGCTGTACTGATTGCTATAAGGTGCAATGTTGTGAAACCAGCAATCGCGCGGAGTTAAATTACTGCGGTAGGAAATTATTCCATTGCTCAAACCATCGAAACCATTAAAAGTGCAATTTTGAAAATCGGCCGAGTTGATAAGTATGCCTGCAAGCGGTTTTACAAGTGCTGTTGGTGTTTGACTAGCATAGTTTGTAGCTAATGGTGCTGTGGATTTAAAAATGCAATTATCTACTATCAATAGGTTTTGGTTCATTGCATCTACTTGTGCTGATACTGGCACTGGAATATAAATGCTTACAAAATTATTGTTGAAAGTGCATTGTTGAAACATGCCAAAGCAATAGTCATTTAATGTGATGCCATATTGCGTATCTTCAACTATGCAGTTAGCCATGCTAAGCATGCAGCCTGTATTGTTGGCATTGTATGTTTGTGTAATACCTTTCCACATTTTATTGCAAGCACTCAAAGTACAATTTTTCATGGTTAAGATTTTATATTCCGGCAATATTATTTCGGCACCGGCACCCATAATAAAAGTTTTGTTGGCGAATGAAAAATTGTTTACAGGATTATCTAAATATAAAGTTCCTCTTATGAGTACAGTATTATTACTCGATGCTGCAGCTACTGCAGCATTGCTCATGTATGATATTGATTGTGCATTGGTGCCTATAACACCAATTCCAGTGGCATCGCAATCAGTAAGTAATAGTACATTTGCGGTATCGCTTTGGAGTGCAGTTAAACCTGTACTTAATGTGGCAGTATTCTTAATATTGACAATTGGTGTTGGGCTTATCCAAGTAAGAGAATAAGTAGTGGTAGAAACTGCCTGCCAGCCTGAAAAGTTTAAATTGTTGATAGGAAAAACTGGCCCCATGTAGCCGCTATATGAGCCTAAAGAAAGTATATCGTCATTTAATGAAACAGTTGTAGATGCACCATTAAAGCTTGTAACAGTTATTGTATACGTTACAGTTTCTTGATTGATAACTGCACTACCGGGGTTTGCAGATTTTACAATAGTGTAGCAATCGGTGCAAATACTTGGATTATCAAAATCACGTGGAATAGGCAAAAAGTTAGCCTTAGCACTTTTAAGGTCGCCACAGTAATTAAGGTAATTAAAAGTAATATTTGGTGGTGCAAGGGGCGATATACTGGTGCAATTAATTTCGTATACTAAGTTTACACTAAAGCATGCGCCATTTATTAAGTATAATCCGGTTTGGTCAATTAATCCCAAATTAGTTAAGGCGGCATTTACATCAGTGGCTAAAATAATATTATTTACGGGCATTACCGACTGTGGGGAGCCACCATTGCAATCGGTAATTTCACACCCTGTGATATTAAAAATGCCGTTGTTGGTATTAAGTACTATATCTTGCGGAAACACAGCATTGTTTTCCCGAATAATTTGTGAAATCAGCCGCCAAAGTATTGTTTGCGCTACACAAAGTAAAGGTGCTGTTGGGGTTATTAAGTGTTACAAGAATTTGAGTTGGTGAATTAGTTAAGATACTGCTACTTGTGGAAGGTGGAGTACATGCAGGACCATTTGATAAACATGCCCAACGCGCGCTAAAATCAAGCTGCAAATGGTTTGCCGTAAAACAAGGAGCGTAGTCCGCTTCTATTGTGCCTGTATATACGCCATCAGTTTCTAACAATCCCAATTGAAATTCACTGTTATTAATTAATGGTGGAGGTACAGCAACACTATTGTAATTAAGTTGAGTGAGAGCAATATTTATAAAATGCGAAGTCATAGCTGGTGGCATTGTTAAAAAAACAAATGGAGCGTTTGAATGATTACCTGATGTGTTATCATTTGTAATTGTAAATGTCCATGTTACTTTTTTGGTGTCGATATCATCTGTTGGTGGTAGTATTTTTAATGCTACATTTGGATTGACAGCTTTCCATTTGTTTGGCACAGGTGGATCTGTAGGAATAATATTTTTATCAAAGCTAAGTGCACACATAGTATTTGCAGCATTACTTTCAATAAAATGAACATTAGCATCCAAATCAGTATAAATATATGTTGCAAGTTGGGGTGTACAAGTTTTTTGTGCAAACACGGACTTTACAAACATGGTACTTCTTTGATCATGAATGCGTGGGTTTAAAAATGAAAAGTTTTCATCCGCAATAACATAATCATCAAAAAATTGGTTGGCTCCATTATTATCTGTCAATTTAATATCAATAAAATTATTACCCGGAGAAATGGTAGATGTATACGAATTTGAAAGGTTGCCTGCTTTGTCCCACGCGCGAAATGTTGATATGGTATGTGTATAATCAAGCAATGATGGTAAGTTATAATGCCAATTGGTTTCAATAAAAGGTGGGGGCTTTACTTCAAATGCAAAACAATCATTGGTTGGGTCTCCTAATGTGCTAACAGTTTTGGTCTCTAAATTTGCATCGCAACCTGATGTCCAATATTTAGTATGTGCCGAAACACCTGTTGAAATAAAATATATTTTACACCCGTACACTTCACATTTGAATTTGTAAGCATTAGCAAAACTTTGGTCAACTGGTGTTACGGAATTTGCATTTGTACACGGGTCAATCCCGTTAAATGTCCAATGCTGTGGCTCCATGCACGCTAGTTCAATATTGTTAGGCATTTTTGGATAACCAAAACCTAATGCGTCTATTAAGGACAATTTTGTTCCTATTAGATAAGCATCGTTTTCAATTTCTGCTTTTGTAATGGCATTAATATAATTTTCTAAGGATACGATATTGCCACAAGCTCGATACCTTATTACTAAACGGTATCTTTCGTCCACTGCATATTTATAATTACTACTTGGGAAGGTCGAATGATAAGTGGTAGTGTTATTTGCTGATTGAGAAAAGAAATGATTCGCATTTGATTTTCCGTTAGCAATATCAAAATCATTTATGGTAAATAAATAGTTGCCATTTCCGTCTTGCTCCATTAAATTAATATTAATGTTGAATGCGGCAGCCATATCATTTACCTGCATTACAAATTTCGTTTCATAGCCTGTATAACTTTCAAATTTATCGCAATCAACGCAGTTGGTACTAACACTGTTAACATCATCAATATAAAAGTCGAAACCTGTCACTTGCAAGTTCATATCTGCTGAACCGGCACTAGGTATTTTGCGCAATATTTGTAAGCATTTTAGAGATGCCTGATTGCTCGTCATGGTTGCATAATTATAGTTGCCTGCACCATTATCCCCATCCTTAAAGTACGATACAAAATGGTCTTCTACCTCATCACCATGTGTTACAGCACTGTGGGTTAGCAAGTCAAAGTTAGTATAGTTAGCTTGGCCGGCTGCAATAGTAGGTGCATAAGTAATTTTGGTAGAGCTTAAATCGGCAAGTTGATTGTCGTTTGCATCTTTGTAGCCTAAATTGGTTCTTCGCATATAGTAGTTTTCTGTTATGAGACCCGGAGCAAAACATCCTGGGCAATTAATTTGCACTCGATCTTCTTCACGTTTCAATGGAAGCCAACAAAATAAAGGGCTATTATAATTTATTGCATTTATGTCTGGAGGGTTATTACCACAATTGCCAAGCATGGAGAATTCTACTTTATACTTTCCTGCATCTGTACCTCCTACGTTACCTCCATCCAGCGTGCAACAAGGAAACATATTAAACCTGAAAGCACTGTTTTCAATAAATGTAATAGGGTTTGGGGTAATGGTTCCCCAAGCCGAGTTTTGAAGCAAGTCATCCATTCTGAAAAAAAATAAATAGGAGTGACTCAGTGAGCAATTAAAAGAAGGTTCAATTGCTACACTGTAATTTGGCACCCACTTTATTGCGCCACTTATAAAGTAGGGGATGAAATCATATTTTGTGGCAAAACTTATATTGCTGTTGCTTACGTCCATTTGCAATCCTGATTCACACGTAATCTTTACTTTTAAATACGCATATTTCAACTTTATGCTGGATTTATAATCGGGCTTAAAGGGGGATGGGCCTTGCAATAGACCCTCATAACCCAATGCCTGTAAATCGTATTCGTTCAGTGTTCCTATATTGCCAACAAAGTCGTTTACATTTATTACATTGGGTATCACGCTTGCTGATTTTAAACTACAATTGGGCTGTGTGTATTCATTCGCAGGAAAAACAATGGTATTACTCATGCTTGGAAAAAAAGTGGTTTTCATATTGATATCCTCTGGCTTAGAATCTTGAGTTCGATAAGTACTTATTCCAGCACCACTAGATAAGATATTATCATTGTTTGTCGCTTTAGGCACAAACTTATCACTACAAATTCCTAGCGTAATGAAGGTTAAATAAAACTGGTTATAATTTTTAGGATTATTAAAAAGATTTTCAAAATCTACATTGTCTTTTGCGCAGCATTTTCTGGTTTTAAAATTCACCAAAACATAATCATTAGGTTTCAATTCCAATATTTCAAAACTAAAGCCTGATATTGGATTATATTGCTGTAATTGAAGGCTACATGCCGGCAAAGTGCCTGTATATCCAATAGTAGTGAAGTTATCGATACTTGCATTCGTTGCATTAGCATCTATAAAATCAGCTTCAACGCCACCATCCATTAATATTAAACCAGCATTTTGTATAGGCTCTTGTACTGTAACCTTAATATATTTTGCTGTAACACTTCCGGTGTTTACAACTTTATATTGCCATGCAACGCCATTACCCTCGCAACTTACATCATATGGGTGTTCATACAATATTTTGTCATTATTGGTTAAAGTAGTATTTAAATCCACAGGACTTATGCGCTCATATTCAATGGCAGGTTCTTTATTTTCAAAATTTACAAAAGTCGTAATTAACTCATCGCATTCTGTACAAAAATTTTGGCTGCTATATGTTGCTTGATCACAACCATAAGACAATGTGGCAACAATATCATTATTGTCACAATTATTAGCACATTCATTCATTGTTATTTCGACTTCTACCCACAGCTCGTTATCACCCGTAAGCGCTTCAACCCAAGTAACGGAATTTCCCGTTGTTAACGCCACCCAATTCTGTCCCGCATCTATCGAATATCGCAATCTATCAATGCTAAATGGCAAATTGTTACAAACTGTTCCATTAGCCTGCATACCAAATGCTAATGCCATGTCTGCTCCATTAATTGCCGCTTTATACATGTATTTAAATAATAAAAATTTGGTTTCATTATATCCAATATCTATTGCATTATTGTATGCCGTACCATTGTTTTCATTAATTTGTGTTTGGTCTATGGCTATACTGCCATCACATAGCGCAATATAATTGCCCTGCACCTTTTGTTGCCAGACGTGTTTTAGGTAAAATGTCGCATTGCTGTATGTATATTGAAATGCCATTGGGTCTTTTATAAATTTAGATAAAGAGCAATCTAGCTTTATTTTTATTTCAAATGTAATCGGCCCCGTGGTGCTTCGAGAAAAAGTATATTCATTTCCGTTTTGGTTCATATTAATTCCCGAACTTATAATTTCTATATCGAAAGGCATTTTTGCATTTTGGAGATTTGTACCAGTGCATTCCGGAAAATTGTTGCTTCCATCAGGAAAGACTGTTACTTGATTGTCAGTTATTGATAAAGCCATTTTCCAATTAGTAACATCTTGGGCTATCGATACTTGAATTGTGGCACCATCTTCATCGCATATTCCAATTAAAGCAGGATTGCTACTACAATTATTTTGCGGGGGGGGGGGCAGCAGCAGCGGAGTTAATAAAATAACTACAGCAAACAAATTGCACGATAAAGAAAACTAAAAACGATTGATTTTTTTTCATAATACGGAGGTGTTAAATTGTTAAACTAAAATAAATAATATGATACTTGAGTATTGATATCGTTTGCGTGAAAAAACCTAAAACTGCTTTTATTGATATTGTATTTAATGAAGGCACATGTAAGTTTTTTAGTTATTAGTCTAATGCAAATATAATTTTTATTTTAAAGAGGCATACTTTTTAATAAATAATTTTTGTTAAATCGTATTTAAGCAGACAGCAACTTTGTTAATCATCTCAATATTATTTAACCAATGCAAACTAAGTCCCATCATTATTATGCTTAAAAAGCACTTCAGATTTTTGAATTCATTGATTCAATAGTAGTATAGGAGACGGGCAAAGTAAAGAGCTTCGTAAATCTTAAAGGCGGAACTCTTGCAATTAGCTCAAAGGCGAATCATAAATTACAATAAAGCTATGATTTTATTGGCTTCAAGTATGGTTCAAATTATACGAATTCCATATTTGGTGATTATAAAAATAATAAAGATGTGTCAGAAGAATCATTAATTGGCAGCCGGTATTTCATAAAAAAATTAAGACCCGAATAAGCAACAACACTCCCTCCAACTTGCTTGGGGTTTGCTAATACCTGCCCATTACTTATTAGTACGCTATTATTTATTTTTCAACCAATTTAATTTACTTCTATTTTGCATCTGCTGTGACCACCATACTCTCGTATTATGAATTGGTCTTACTTATAAATGAATCCAATTCATCTCTGATTAGCTTAACGAAACACAATCAAATGAAAAAGCATACATTCTAAATTATATGATTTTCTTCTCCATTTTTTTACTACAAAATGAAAAACAAAATAAATGCGCACTACAGCTAAGGGATTAAAGTGAATATGCCGGCTTTAATTACTGTTTGCACTAGTCATTTCTTAGAAAAAATAAATAGACCCGAATTACTACGCTGGTATGATTATAAAACCTGCCTCTTATACACCGGCACTGTGCTGCAAGGCTCACCATACATAATGCTCTTGGCAACAGGCTGGAGCAGAGTCACTAATACGGTTAGTGCACTTAGGGGCAAATCATATTTTCCGCAACCTTTAATTACTACACGCTTGTCCTTGTAATCTTCGGGGTTAATAGATTGTAACGATTGTTGTATAAGAAAATGTTCAAGTTGTTCTATGTTGCCTGCCACCACAACCTTTGCATATGGCTGCAAGGCGCTGGCAAGCAGCATATATGCCCACTGAGGTATTACCGCATCGACACTGCAATGGATGGCCACTAATTTATCCTGATAGCTACTCCAATCATTTTCTTTGATAAAAGCGCGAAAATCTTTTTCGCGCAACAATACATCTTCTACCAGATTTTGTCTAAGGTCATATTGCACACGCTCTCCCGATTGATAATAGTCATCCAGGTTTATTGTGATTATTCCGCTTTCTTGTACTTTATTGATAATTCCTTCTTCCATAATAAATGCAAAAGTATAATTTTGTGTGCTTCCCGGTTCATAGTCCATTCACAATTAACATAACCGATGGCAGTATAATTGCTCCCCACATAATTAACTAATTAAAAACGTTATCGCATATGAAAAGAATATTTTTAGCTGTTTTAGTTTTATCCCTCTTTATAAATGAAGGAAAAGCACAAACTATAAAGGACATTATTAATACCGCCTCAGGCGTATTTAATGGCAACAACCTCAGCAACGATGAGGTAATAAAAGGCTTACGCGAAGCCTTAACAGTAGGAGCCAATAACGGAAGCTCCAAGGCAAGCAAAACAGATGGATTTTTTAAAAATACGCTTATTAAAATCTTGATGCCACCCGAAGCCAAAAACATGGAAGCCATGTTGCGTAAGGTAGGTGCAGGGAAGCAAGTAGATGTTTTTGTTATGCAACTTAACCGTGCAGCTGAGGATGCCAGTAAAAGTGCTGCTCCTATTTTTTTAGATGCTATTAAGAAAATTACTATTAACGATGGTCTGCAAATATTGAACGGCAACGATGATGCCGCCACACGATTTTTGCAAAAGGGAACCAATGCACAGTTGCTTGCCGCTTTTACTCCAATTGTAAAAGCATCGTTGAGCAAGGTTCAAATTACCAAATACTGGAACCCCCTTGCTACCAAGTACAATAAAATTCCATTAGCAAAAAAGGTAAATCCCAATCTGGAGAATTATGTTACAGGTAAGGCCATCGAAGGCTTGTTTAAACTCATAGCACAGGAAGAAACCAAAATCCGCAAAGACCCTATGGCACAAGTTAGCGACTTGCTAAAAAAGGTTTTTGGAAAAAAGGGATAAAGTTTAGTGTGGTTTGTATCAGAAGCCGGAAGCAAAATTTGCTTCCGGTTTTTTTTGTGCTTTTACTTTGTATGTTTGCTACCTTACATAAACAAATGAAAGGAATAATATTAGCCGGAGGTTCAGGTACGCGTCTGCATCCGCTTACGTTAGCAATGAGCAAGCAACTCATGCCGGTGTATGATAAGCCAATGATTTACTACCCGCTATCAGTTCTGATGATGGCAGGCATAAATGAGATATTAATTATTAGCACCCCACACGACTTGCCGCTTTTTAAAAAATTATTTGGCACCGGCCAGCAGTTGGGTTGCAAGTTCAGCTATGCCGAACAAGCGGTGCCCAATGGTCTTGCACAGGCATTTGTAATTGGCAAAGATTTTATTGGTAGCGATGCAGTGGCATTAATTTTGGGAGACAATATTTTTTATGGTGGCGGGTTAGGCAGGTTGTTGCAAGAAAATAAAAATCCACAAGGAGGAGTAGTTTTTGCCTACCACGTTAGCGACCCCGAACGTTATGGTGTAGTTGAATTTGACAATCATAAAAAAGCCATATCGATTGAAGAAAAGCCGCAGCACCCCAAATCGAATTATGCCGTACCCGGCCTGTATTTTTACGATAATGAAGTTGTAGATATAGCTGCCAACTTACAGCCAAGTGCACGCGGAGAATATGAAATTACCGATGTAAACAAAGTTTACCTCGAACGTGGCAAATTGAAAGTAGGTATATTGGACCGGGGTACTGCCTGGTTAGACACCGGCACGTTTGCATCGCTCATGCAGGCAGGGCAGTTTGTTCAAGTAATTGAAGAACGGCAAGGTTTAAAAATTGGTTGTATAGAAGAAGTTGCCTACCGCATGGGATATATAGACCTGACCCAGTTGAAGCAAATTGCTCTTCCATTAGTGAAGAGCGGATATGGACAATACCTTATGGAAATAAGCGAGAATTAAAAAATCAAATTACAATAAGTATGAGTGAGAAAAATAAAATATTAGTTACAGGTGCTGCCGGTTTTGTTGGCAGCTGGCTTACCGAAAAACTAGCCGATAATAAAAATAACACCGTAGTTGCCGTTGATAATTTTTTAACCGGACATGCTCAAAATCTGAATTTGCATAGGCATGCCAACCTGAAATTTATTAAAGCAGATGCAAATGATTTTAACGACCTCGCAAGTATATTTTATGCGTATCAATTCGATTATGTTTTTCATTATGCTGCAGTGGTAGGAGTAAAGCGCACCTTGGATAATCCCGTGATGGTACTAAACGATTTGCAGGGAATACGCAATGTGCTCAACCTGTCAAAAAATACAGGAGTAAGTCGTGTTTACTTTTCATCATCGAGCGAAGTGTATGGCGAGCCGGTAGAGTTTCCTCAGAATGAGCTTACCACACCGCTAAACTCACGCCTTCCGTATGCCATTGTAAAAAATGTTGGCGAGGCATACCTGCGCAGCTACAAACAAGAGTTTGATCTTGACTTTACTATTTTCCGATTTTTCAATACGTATGGACCACGACAAAGTGTTGATTTTGTTATGAGTAAATTTATTGCAGCGGCCCTTAAAGGTAAGGACATCGTTATTTATGGCGATGGAATGCAAACCCGCACCTTTTGCTACATAGAAGATAATATTGAGGCATGCACAAATGCTTTTTATCAAAACAAGTTTATAAACGATGTTATTAATGTTGGTAGCGATAATGAAATTACCATTCTTGAATTAGCTAACATCATTGTAAAACTAACCAACTCGAAGTCGAAAATTGTACATACACACGCGCTTAAAGAAGGCGATATGACCCGCAGAAAACCCGATAACAGTAAAATGAAAGAATTAATGAGAAGGCCTATGACTTCGCTGGAGCAGGGCATTCAACTTCTTATCAAATCGGGAATGTTTAAATAATAAATCAACCATAACATCATGCTCACCATAAATCCGCGCGAAGTAAAAACAATGGAGTTGCACAGCTATATGCTTAGTGCTATTGCTCCTCGACCTATTGCATTTGCCAGTACCATTGATGCTAATGGTAACTGCAACCTAAGTCCGTTTAGTTTTTTTAATGCTTTTGGAAGCAACCCTCCTACATTAATTTTTAGTCCTGCCCGCAGAGTAAGAGACAATACCATTAAGCATACACTCGAAAATGTTTATGAAACAAAAGAAGTGGTAATTAATGTAGTAAATTATGCCATGGTGCAGCAGCAAAGCCTTGCAAGTACCGAGTATCCCAAAGGTGTTGACGAATTTATTAAGTCTGGTTTTACTAAATTAAAATCGGAAATAGTAAAGCCATTTAGAGTAAAGGAGTCGCCTGTACAAATAGAGTGTATAGTAAAAGAAGTTATAGAAACAGGGCAGGAGGGAGGTGCAGGCAATTTGATAGTTTGCGAAATATTGCTCATGCATATTAGCGAAGATGTTCTTGATGCCAATAAAAAATAGATCAACAAAAAATAGATTTGGTTGCACGACTTGGTGGCGAT
The DNA here is from genome assembly GCA_016714535.1 of Bacteroidota bacterium. NCBI lineage: Bacteria > Pseudomonadati > Bacteroidota > Bacteroidota bacterium. Next base: position 159,405 of record JADKDR010000012.1, on the reverse strand, counting down.
TGGTATTGCCGGGCTTCAGGTTCTGCATTGTTCGAAGTGGCTAAGCCACTCGCCAAGGTGCTTGCTATTGGTATTGATGCCTTGCCTGAACATATTAAAAACAGTAAGGTACTTACCGGCAATCATCTTGGGCAATTGGGAAACAGCCATACCATTCCTTCAATAGAAGAAATGGCTGCCTTTAAGGCATCACCTCAATTTTCGATTCTTAGCAGCACCCCGATGAGCGAACAATCGTGTCATGATAAAGCAAAGGAGTTACTTGATAAAGGTGAGGTACGCAATGCGTTTTGTTTGCTGATGATAAATGCATAGCGAGTTCGAACTAATTCTATAACTAGAGGCAGCAAAAGATATTTGCTTTCGCCTTGTTAAACGTTCTAAAATTGAAGGTGCCAATAAGCAAGCCTCGGTTGATTTAAGCAATTTGGCGCTGGGGTATTATTTTGCAACTATCAAGACCCAATATGGTAGTATTAGTAAACCATTTTCCACTGTCAGATAGTTGTATCATCTTGAAATAATTACCAGTTTTTTTAAATAATTGCAGTATGTATATTTTTATATATTTGTGACCTTAGTAAAATTAAATTCACAAAACTTAACGAAAGTATATGAGCGAAATGGACTTTAATGAAAACCGTGATGGGTTATTTTCGAAAGCTGTAAAGGCGGGAAAGCGGACTTATTTTTTTGATGTTCGTGGAATGCGTGGCGATGATATGTATCTCACCATAACCGAGAGCAAAAGAAAATTCAGTGGCAATGAAAATGAAAAACCATTTTACGAAAAGCATAAAATATTTCTTTACCGCGAAGATTTTGATAAATTTATGGACGGCCTGGAAGCAGCTTTCACTCACATACACGAAAACGCGCCACCGCTGCAACCACGTCAACCTCGCAACAATCAAGGCGATCATGCCCAAGGAGAAAATCCTGACGCAAGCCTCAACTTTGACGATTTAAAATAATCTGATTTTTATTTAATCTTAAGAAGCTTTCAATACAAGATGTTGATCGGTTAATCTTTTTATTACCAGCAATAACTCCTCCGGATAAGAAGGTTTTGTTAAGCATTCATTCATCCCGCATTCTTTAGCTTTTATACGATCGTAGTCCGTATCAAACGAACTATAAGCAATAATCGGAATTAAGCAAACAGGCTTAGGAAACCGTGTGCGTATGTATGTTGTCATTTCCAGTCCGGTCATTACCGGCATCTTAATATCGCTTACAATTAAATCAAACGGATTTTTTTGTAAAAACTCCAGAGCAACAAGCCCATTCTCGGCTGTTTCTACATGGTATCCGTTTCTCTTAAGGATGTTTTTACAAAGCATTTTGTTTACCGGGTGGTCTTCAACCAACAGTATTCGTGTTGCATTCATGTTATAACCTATATTTTGAAAAGTGTAGTAGCATTAAAAAAAAATTCCTTTTGGAATGTATCGAAAATGAAAATCAATAATTGACTTTCAATAAAATTGAAACAGCGACAAAAGTAAAAGCCTCGTTTAATAAAGATTAACCCTTAGCCAAAAGCATCAATACAATTTGGGCGAAAAAATGCAGATGCCTTCAGAGAAGAGGGGGGGGGCAAGGAGAGTTTCTTTTTTTTGAAGATTAAATGCAGGGGCGCACGGAGGGGTACGGAGAGTTGCTTTTTTTTGATGTTAAATGCAAGGCGCACGGAGACACGGAGGGGTGCGGAGAGTTTCTTTTTTTTGAAGATTAAATGCAGGGCGCACGGAGACACGGAAGGGTACGGAGAGTTTCTTTTTTTATATTTAGGACTTGCTGTTTTTTGTCGATTGCATATGTATTAACCAGCCACCCCGCTGGAGATTGGTCGGCTACATAAAAAATCTTAGAGCTCCGTAGGAGCGACCTGTTAATAGAATGAGTTCGCGCCCCGGTTAATTAACTCCGTAGGAGCGACACCGTTTTCTGCTAAAATCCAATCTGTTCAAGAATCAATTTGATAGATTTTATTTGATGACTCAAAAATTCCTAGCGATTATTAGTTGCTAGATGATGATTGCAGCGTGCTTAAATTCTTTCCAAGGCGAATTTTTTGATCTCACATACGCTTGTCTTGACGTATGAGTTTTTTAATGCTTTGGCCATTTTTCCGCGCACTTTTTTTTCTGGAGCTAAATTATTGCTGTTGCTTAATACCAATATAAATCAGCAAGCGTTTAAAAAAGCTTAACGCAGTCTGTCAGCGCTTCTTACGAGGTTGTCATCGCGCTGAATAGCACGGAGTGCAAAAAAGGTAAATAGCAAAATAACTATGGGCATATACGCAGCATATAAATAGAACTGCTGTGCCGGGCTTACAGCCTTTATCGCACTTTCTACCAGGAAGTATATGAATGGCAAACAAACTAGCGTAAGCAGTAAAATAATTTTGCAAAACATCATTTGCTGTTTACGGTTGGTATATTTTAATGCGGTGTAAATTAATAACAGGCCAATAATTACTACCAATACAGGGATAACCAAAAACACCGAAGGGGCTTGCCAGGTATTACCCACAGCATCTGAATTGAATAATCGTACATGTATTAATTGTTGTTGTGCTGTGGCATTGCGCACCAGCGCCACATCTAATATAAACATGGCAGCACATGCCAATGCGGCAAGTGTAAGATAAACAGTTTGAATTCGTTGAAGCATAACCGGAATTAAATTTTATTGCAAATATGTGCTATGTTAAGGCAATATTGCAAGGCATATTTTTTAAAAGTGTTTGCTTTTTGCCATACATTATTTTTGCTTTACAAAAAAAAGGGAATGAAAATTATTTGTGTTGGTCGCAACTATGCAGCCCATGCCAAGGAGTTGAACAATCCGGTAAATGAGAGTCCGGTTATATTTATGAAACCTGAAACTGCTATTCCTATAAAAGGAATGCCTTTTTTTTATCCTGACTTTAGCAAGGATTTGCACCATGAGGTGGAGTTGGTTATTAAAATTTCCAAAAATGGCAAATGCATTGAAGAGCGATTTGCAAAAAACTATTACGAGGAGGTTGGAGTAGGCATAGACTTTACTGCCCGCGATTTACAGGCAGAATTAAAATCAAAGGGGCTGCCCTGGGAGTTGGCCAAGGCATTTGATGGCAGCGCCCCGGTATCAAAAAAGTTTTTAAGCAAGGATGAAATCCCTGATTTAAATAACATGCACTTTTCCTTACACAAGAATGATGTGCGTGTGCAAGAAGGCAACTCAGCGTTGATGATTTTTAAAGTAGATTACCTTATTCACTATGTTTCGCAATTTATTTCGCTCAAAAAGGGTGACTTAATATTTACGGGAACTCCGGCAGGTGTAGGACCGGTGCAGGTAGGCGATGTGCTCCATGCATTTATCGAAAACGAAATGATGCTGGAGATTAAGGTGAAGTAGTTCACATATGAATAAATTACTCATAACCTGTTCTTTTTCTCTTAAGCTAATGCATACTCTTTTATTTAAAAAATGATGTATTCAATAGGTCAATCAGCTTTGCCCTATTTTTAATGCTTTTACATATTGGCCTAAAACATAAGAGTGTACCAAAGATTTTTCTATTTTAGCTGCCAATATACAATGAAAAAGTTAAGGGCATTTTTTTTAGTTATACTGTATGCCTTGTTGCCCGGTGCAGTAAGTGCAACACATATAGTAGGTGGCGAAATTAATTATGAATTCTTAGGTAACGATACCTACAAAATTACGCTTATCGTATACCGTGATTGTTATTATGGAGTTCCTCCTTTTGACCCGGTTGCATCCATAGGTGTTTTCAATAGCAGCAATGTATTGATGTATGATTTACGAGTAAACGTAAATGCTGACTCCGTTTTGATTCCGCCAGTAATTTCTACCAATTGCCTGCCGCCTCCTGTCGATATCTGTTACCGTAAGGCTACGTATGATACCATTTTGCAATTGCCTGCCATTGCCGGTGGATATCAGCTTGCCTACCAGCGATGTTGCCGAAATGCGAGTTTAGATAATATTGTTTCGCCCGATGCTCAGGGGATTACCATTTACGCAACCATACCCGGCACCGAAAAGTTCCCCAACAACAGCAACCCGGTAATTAAACAGTTACCTGCACCTTTTATTTGCGAGGATGTGTATTTTGAGTTTGACAATAGCGCCACCGATGCCGATGGAGACTCGCTTTTTTATGAAATATGCACTCCCTTTAATGGCGCCAATCAGGGCATGCCTAATCCACAGCCACCAGGGGCTCCACCGTACTTGAATATTGTATGGGCGCCCGGTTTCAGCCTTGTAAATGTAATGGGTGGTGGGCCGCTTGCAATTAATCCTTTTACTGGAAAGCTCACAGCAACTCCTGACAATCAAGGACAGTTTGTATATAGTGTATGTATAAAGGAATTTCGCAATGGTATTTTGCTTGGGGCAACCAAACGCGATTTTCAGTTCAATGTCACTCCATGCCCAAACATAACCATTGCATCTATAGGAGGTGATGATATACTTTGCCAGAATAGCACCACCGTGCAGTTTTCGAACGTTAGCTACAATGCCACCGGCTTTTTCTGGAATTTTGGCGATAACACAACACTTGCTGATACAAGTATATTGCAAGATCCTGTCTATACTTTTCCTGCTCCCGGCACCTATACCGTAACCTTAATTGCTTTTAATAATAACCCTGCTTGCAACGATACGATTATTAAACTTATTTCGATAGTCGGAGAATACCAGGTTGATTTTAATTTCTTGGTTGATAGTTGCACGGGCAAAGTTTCATTTTCACAGTTTGAACTTACCAATCAAACTACCATCAATCATCAATGGAATTTTGGAGATAACAATACTGGCTCTGGTAACAATACCGCGCATACTTATTTGGCTGATGGTAGCTACCAAGTTACCGGGTATTTTATTTCAGATAAAGGATGTCGTGATACAGTAATAAAAGCAGTAAATATTCCTTACCCGATCTTGAATGTTACCGCTACAGCAAATCCTGCCATCGTGCAAAGTGGCGACCCTGCATCGCTTATTGCAAGCAGCAGCAGTGCCGTTTCTTATTTATGGCAGCCTTCTGTTGGAATTCCGAATCCTAACTTGTCTACCATACTGGTAGTGCCAAATCAAACTACAACCTATACGGTGTATGTTACTAATTCGTTAGACTGCCGCGATTCGGCAACTATAACCGTGAAGGTTTTTGGCGATGAATGCGAAGAGCCATATATTTTTATTCCAAATGCATTTACGCCAAATGGAGATGGAGAAAATGATACGTTGTTTGTTCGTAGTCAGGTGCTCGAAAAAATAACCATGATCATATATGACCGCTGGGGTCAGAAATTATTTGAAACCAACCTAATAGAAACCGGTTGGGATGGCACACATCAGGGAAGCCCCCTTGCCACCGGTGTGTTTGATTATTATATTGAGGCAGTGTGTTTAAATAAAAAATTATTTGTCCGTAAGGGCAATATAACTTTGTTGAGATGAGTGGATGGAAAATATATATCCTCTTTTGCGTAATGATCACTTTTGTGACCAGGCAAACTGCATTTGGTCAGGACATTCATTTCAGTCAATATCAGGCGGGGTTGAGCTTTTTTAATCCGGGCAATGTTGGCGCGTTTAGTGGCAACTATCGAGGTGCCTTGTTGTACCGTCAACAATGGCGTTCGGTTACAGTTCCATTTGTTACCACCGGCCTTGCACTTGATGGCAAGATAAAAAGTAACGACCGCAAATCATTTAATCTTGGCTTAAGTCTTTATCAGGACAAGGCAGGCGATGGCAACCTGGTTTCTAATTCCATACAGTTAATGCCTGGATATGGCATTCATCTCGGAAGCGACAGTACTACCTTTCTTAATATTGGGGTTTCGTTAGGATACCTGATGAAGGGTTTTAATTTTTCTAAATACACATGGGATAATCAGTTTGATGGAGAAAAATATGATGCGTTGTTAACCACCGGTGAGGCATTGTCTTCAGACAATGCCGGTGCAATTGACCTTGGTGCAGGTTTTAGTTTTTTAAAAAGGGTTAAAGAAAACTTCTCCATCGGCTTTGGTGCAGGAGCGATGCATATCAATAGCCCGCAATTTAGGTTTGTTAATTCTGCAAATGCAAAATATCCCATGCATCTTATGGCATCGCTTTTTACTAGTCATCAAGTTAACCGACAGTTTACTCTTACGCCTTCGGTGGCTTATATGAAGCAGCAATCACTTACCGAAGTCATGGCAGGAGCGAATGCTTTTTGGAAGACCAAAAAGGCAACAGCATTGATACGCGGAGTAAAGGCCGGTTTGCACTATCGCTTAAATGATGCAGCCATAGCTATGGTAGGATGTATGATAGGAAATTTTGATGCAGGCATTTCTTATGATGTAAATATCTCCGACTGGAAAAGGGCCACCAACAATCGCGGAGCTACAGAGGTGAGTTTGGTTTATACATTTTCAAAAATTAAGAAGATAAAACCTTCGGTGCCATGCATTATTAATTGAGTAGCATGAAGTTGTTTAAAACATATATGGTCATCGTTATCGCAGCATTGCTTCCGGCAGTTGTTACTATAGCGCAATCTCCCGTTGCTTATGTTAAAGAGGCACAAAAGAGTTTTGCCATAGGCGATTACTATAATGCCGCCTGGTACTATACACAGGCCGGCAATCTGGATGCCGCCAAAGTGGAATACATGTACAATGCGGGCCTTGCCTATTATAATTATAACGATTACAAGAATGCCGGGCTTATGTTTGAACAAGCAAAGGCCGATAGCAGTGAGGCGTATCCTTTAGCAACCTATTATGCAGCCATGTGCAAAATGCACATGGGCTTATATGAAACTGCTAAAAAATATTTTGCCGAGTTTGAGCCTAAAGCAAAATACATGGAGGGTTATTATCAGCAGAAAACAAAATTGGCTTTGCAATCATGTGAGCAGTTGACAAATTTTCCTGATAATTCGCGTTATGTGGAAGTAAGGAATGCCGGAAAGAATATAAATAGCATGTATTCTGATTTTGGAGCGGTAACTATTAATGACACCGCCATGCATTATACAAGCATGCGTTATTCCATTGATAGTGAAAACAAGAATGAAAAAATGTACATCAGCAAAGTGATGATGAGCAAAGGAAAGCCGGGCAGCTGGAAACAGAGTTCAGCAATGGATGTTAACATTAATGCCGAAGACCTTGGCAGTAGCAACATGGCCATTAGTCCTGACAAATCTTTTGCAGTATTTTGTAAATGCAGGTACGATAGCACAGGCTCGCAGATTTGTAACTTATACCAAACGCAGTTTAAGAAAGGTTATCAGGAAGCAAGCAAAATACGAGGCAATGTTAATTCATATCAATATACAAGCACACAACCATGCATAGTGCAGGATGGTAACGGTGACTATATACTCTACTTTGCAAGTAATCGTCCGGGAGGTTATGGCAAGAATGATTTATGGAAATCCACCATCAGCAAAGAATTTAAATTTAGCGAACCTGTTAATCTGGGAAATGCCATTAACACCTTCGAAGATGAACAGTCACCTTGGGTGAGCCCGCAGGGAGAATTGTTTTTTAGCTCAATGGGACATCCGGGTTTTGGTGGGTTTGATATTTACAAGTCGGATGTGCAAACGCTTGCCGTTCCTGTTAATGTAGGCGTCCCCTATAATTCGGGATATCACGATTTGTTTTATACACAGGATAATAATGACAGTACAGGAATGCTTACATCAAATCGCCCTGGCTCATTCAGTCTAAAAGGTGAAACCTGCTGCTATGATATCTATTATTATAAGAAGCAGAAACAGGAAATTATTGCAGATAAGAAGAATGTAAAGAAAGCAGGAAACGAAATAGAGAAGGCAGTAGGTTTTGTATTCCCGCTCAAGTTGTATTTTGATAACGATTATCCCGACCCACATTCATTAAAGATTGTTAGCAAGCGAAACTATGAGGAACTCTACAAGCAATATGTTGGCAAACAAGGAGAGTATGTAAAAAATTACAGTGCCGCCTATCCACCCATAGAACAAGCAGAAGCTGCCGAGCGAATAAATAATTTTTTTGATAATGACATTAAAGTATCTTATGAAAAATTGGATAAGCTATGCGAGTACCTTGAGAAAAAGTTAGAAAATGGTAAAACACTTACGATTATGGTACGGGGTGCTGCGAGCTCGCTGGCTGACGAAGGTTATAATTATAAACTATCGCAACGAAGAATTTCGAGCATTAAGAATTATCTGATGGCTTATAACAATGGTGCGTTAAAGCAATTTTTCGAAGGAGAACAAGCACTGAAGCTAGAGGATGACCCGCGTGGTGAAACCAACGCGTTGGAGACTCCCGAAAAAAATGATAGCAAAGCATTTACCATTTATAGCCCGCAAGCTGCCGGTAGCAGATATATAGAAATTACCGAAGTTACTGTTGAATAATAGTTTGAAAAAAAACATTGCCCAATTAAACTCCTATGAAAAGACATTTACTTTTTTATACCATTGCATGCTTAGCGATTTGTCCAACACTTCTCAATGCACAACAGTCGCTGCGTGTATTGTTTATTGGCAATAGTTATACCTATTTCAATTCATTGCCACAACTAGTGGCCGACATGGCGTTTTCAACCGGTGATACAATCCTTTTCGATAGTTATGCTCCCGGAGGATATACCTTTCAATTACATGCTAGTGATACCAATTGCATCCATAAGATTAAGCAGGGGAATTTTGATTATGTGATTTTACAAGAGCAAAGTCAGCGGCCGTCATTTCCGATTGCACAGGTAGCAGCTCAAACTTTTCCTTACGCAACCGCACTTGACAGCATCATAAAACATCATAACCCATGTGCCGAGACCATGTTTTTATGACCTGGGGACGCAAGAATGGGGACGCATCCAATTGCGTTAACTGGCCTCCGGTTTGCACGTATGCGGGCATGGATAGTTTGTTACGGTTACGGTATATGATGATGGCAACCAATAATAACGCTGTGGTGACTCCTGTAGGTGCAGTTTGGAATTATATTAGAAACACCATAACGTCCATCGATTTATATTCGCCTGACGAGAGCCATCCATCGCTGCATGGTTCGTATGCAGCGGCCTGTAGTTTTTATACCACCTTGCTAAGAAAGAATCCAGAGCTTATCACTTTTAATTCGCAAATTTCGCTTGCCGATGCTGATTCGATAAAGCATGCAACACGTCTTGTAGCTTACGACAGTTTGCCACAATGGTATGTAGGAGCGTATGATGTACAAGCCGGCTTTAGCTTTTCGGCTAATACCAATGCAAGTGTTTCTTTTACCAATACCAGCCTTTTTGCCAACAGTTATCTATGGGATTTTGGTGATGGCGATACATCCACGTTAGAAAATCCAACACATCAATACAATGCTACAGGAACGTATACGGTTACGTTAACAGCTTCATTTTGTAAGCAGCAGCATACTTTTTCAAATCAGATTGGGGTTATAAACCTAAACCTGAATGAAGCACAGCCAAACTCTGATTTGATTATTCAACAAAATGGAGATCAGATTACAATACAAGCAAGTCAGGTTATTGGTATGGTAAAAATGCTTTCAATGGTCGGAGCAACAGTTTGGATGACTAAATCAGGGAACAGGAAACATCAGTTTAATACCGGTAACTTGGCTATGGGAATTTATTTAATCGAAGCTTTGGTGGGTGACCACATCGTACAACAAAAAATTATTCTTAGATAATTTATTGCACTGTGCTCAATAGATTTTCAAGAGCTATTGTAAAATCATTTTTACACCGGGCAATTCTTTTCCTTCCATGTATTCCAAAAGTGCTCCTCCACCAGTACTTACATAGCTAACTTTTGAAGTCATTCCAAATTGATTTACTGCCGCAGCACTATCGCCACCTCCAATAAGAGAGAACGCACCGTTGGCAGTAGCTTTGCAGACCGCATCGCCAATAGCTTTGGTGCCTGCTTCAAAATTCGAGAATTCAAATACACCCATTGGTCCATTCCATAGGATGGTTTTTGAATTTGCTATCGCATCTGTAAACTTAGCTATTGTTTTTGGCCCGATGTCCAGCCCCATTAAGTTTTCGCTAATTTGATTGATAGGAGATGTGCTCGTGGTAACATCATTACTAAACGATTCGGCATTAATGCTATCAATTGGCAGGAGCAGGTTTACTTTTTTTTGTTTGGCTTTTTCAATTATTTGCAAAGCCAACTCCAGCTTATCATCCTCGCAAAGTGATTTTCCAATTTGTCCGCCTTGTGCTTTTGCAAAAGTATAAGCCATGGCTCCACCTATAATAAGATTGTCAACACGGTGCATCAATTGCTCAATGATTAATATCTTATCACTCACCTTAGCACCACCCATAATGGCTGTAAAAGGCTTGTTTGCATTATTCAATACCTTGTCGGCATTGGCAAGTTCGTTTGCCATTACATAGCCAAACAATTTATCATTAGGAAAATATTTGGCAACAATAGCAGTGCTGGCATGTGCACGATGTGCTGTACCAAAAGCATCATTCACATACACATCGCCCATCGAGGCAAGATCATGCGCAAAGGTTTCTTCACCTTTTTCTTCTTGCTTATAAAAGCGAAGGTTCTCTAACAGTAGCACTTGTCCCGGCTGCAAGTTTGCAGCCGCATGTTTTGCATCCTCGCCTATACAATCGTTTGCAAATTGTATTTTACTACCAAGCAATTCTTCTGTTACAGCAATTACATTTTTCAAGGTATGTTTTTTGACATCTACACTTCCATCTTCTTTCAACTTTTTTAATGGGCGGCCAAGGTGGCTCATTAAGATTACACTGCCTCCGTCATTCAATATTTTTTTTATGGTTGGTATGGCTGCACGTATGCGTGTATCATCGGTTACAGCCAAAGTTTCTTTATGCAATGGTACATTGAAATCAACACGCACAAGCGCACGCTTACCTTTAAAGTTATAAGTATCGAGAGAATGTTTCATAAACATAATTATATTTTAGGGTACAAAGATGAATTATTTTTGCAAAATAACTTTTCGATAAAAATATTAACACTTAGTTTAACCAAGCGAAGCAGTCTAAAAACCGTGTAAGAAAATTATCCTTTTTATTATTGATGCTGCGCCTTCATTTGGTTGTAGCTCTTTTCCATTATTGCGTAAGCTTCGGATTTTATTTTTGGTAAATCATCTTCTGTTAAACCTGTTGTATCCATTATGGCACACCACTCTCCGTAAATGGTGCCGGGCTGCAAGCTCAGCGGGTTAGAAGGGTGCATTAATTTATCCGAATTATACAAAGCAAGTATAGCGATTGGTTTTTGTTCGAGCAGTGCGAGCCTAAATGCCCCATCTTTAAATTCGAGTATGGTTTGTTTCGTTTTGTTCCGTGTTCCTTCGGGTGCCAGAAAAATGCTGATACCATTGCGCAAGGCGTTGCGCATTTTTTCGATGCTTCGGTACCGGTCGCCTCTATCGCTGCGCTGAACGGTTACATACATGCGCTTAATTACATAGCCAAATACAGGAGCCTTGGTAAGTTCTTCTTTTGATAAGTACTTTAAAAAATTTCCACAGCTTAATGCCCATGTAGGAACATCGAGCAACGAACGATGATTGCTTATAAAAACATATTGACGGTTGGTATCTATGATGTTTTTGTTTTTTATTCGTGCTCGAATGAATAAAACAATAAAGGTAAGTTTGGCCCATACTGCAGTTAGTTTATGAACCAGACGCTCGCCACGTTCGCCAGGAAATAAATTGAAGCCGATAACAAACGCTAGCATCATGATGCTCGAAAGCAAAAAGAAAATTACGATGGCATAAAAGCGATAGGGGAATAGAAGTATATTCTTTATCATGACTATAGTTGATTAATCGTTAAACCAGTTTTCTCCGGTGCGGAATACAATACCTTTAAACAAGGCACAGGTTTTACCATCTTGATTTGTAACAGTAATATGATAGATGGCAGTATTTTTTCCGCAGGTTTTTTCTTCGGTAGTGGCCGTTAGTACATCCCCTTCATTCATCATTCGCGTGTGCGAAATGGTAGTTTCTATACTCATGGCCTTAATGCCATGCGAGTTGCTGGCAAAGGCCAATGCGCTATCTGCAAGGCTGTAGCTAATGCCTCCATGAGCAATGGCAAATCCGTTTAGCATAGCATGTGTTACCTTACAGGCAAGTTTGCAACGGCCTGCTTCCAGCTCCAATATTTCAATTTCTAACCATTGACTAAACCAATCACTATCCATCATCTTTTTCACTACTCGGTGCGCGAGCGATTCATTCCATTCCATTGTTGTTTTCTTTTTGATGCAAGTATAAGAGAATAGTTTTATTAGCTTAAGTATTAAATAACATAGTGTACGGAAAGGTGGTGGTGATTATTAGTTGGTATAATGATATAATCAAATGAATGAGCGAATTGAATAATTGGGAATTTAATGCTATATATAACAAGCAGTGTTTGGCGCCCTGAGCGAAGCCGAAGGGCAAACGTTTACACATCCTGATAATTATCAGGATGCTTCTATACCCTTTTTAGTTATATGTCATCAACTTGTTTGAAATTCATGATTACAAGTTGATTGCAAATCAGAATTTTGTGGATAAAAAAACTTTTATTAAAAACCTCTTGCCCGCATCAATGCAGCTACATTAGGTTCTTTGCCTCTGAATTTTTTATAAGCCTCAGCTTCGTCCATAGTGCCACCTATGCTAAATACATAATCGTGCAATCGCTTACACACTTCTTTATCGTAAGGGCCACCTGCTTCGGTAAATGCTTCGTAGGCATCTGCACTATGTACATCGCTCCAGAGATAGCTGTAATAGCCGGCACTGTAACCATCATCGGCAAATATGTGTCCAAACTGTGGCGTGCGATGACGCATAACTATTTCGGCAGGCATGCCTAATTGTGTTAAAGTTTCGCGTTCAAATTTATCAGCATCTATCGTAGCTTCTCCAGCCAAATGCAACTTCATATCTATAAGTGCGCTTGCCAAATACTCAACAGTTGTAAAGCCTTGATTAAACTTCGATGCATTTTTTATTTTAGTAAGAAGTGCTTCAGGCATAGGCTCACCAGTTTGATAATGCAATGCATACGTTTTTAATACTTCGGGTGTCGACAACCATCGTTCCAAAATTTGTGATGGAAACTCCACATAGTCGGTTGCAGTGTTGGTGCCAGACAGTAATGGATAATTTACTTTGCTGCACAAGCCATGCAAGGCATGGCCAAATTCATGAAATAATGTTTCAGCATCTTCCCACGAAATCAGAATGGGTTTACCTGCTTCGCCTTTAATGAAATTACAATTGTTTGAAACAATAGTGGTAATGTTACCATTAAGTTTTTCTTGTTCACGATAAGCAGTCATCCATGCACCACTGCGCTTGCCTTCACGCGCATATGGGTCAAAGTACCATAGCCCAACCAAATCGCCACTTGTTTTATCACTAACCTTATATACACGCACATCAGGATGGAACACGGGCACATCTGTTACCTGCGTAAATGCCAAATTGAATAATTCACCTGCAACATAAAACATTCCTTCTCTAAGTTTTTCTACCTGCAAGTATTGCTTTACAAGATTGCCATCAAGATCATACTTGGCAAGGCGCACTTTCTCTGCATAATAGCGATAGTCCCAAGGTTCAATTTTTATTTTATCACCATTCTTATCAGCCAATTCTTGCATATCGGCCACTTCCTGTTTAACCCGTCCTACGGCAGGTTGCCACATACTTTCAAGAAGTTTCATGGCTGCTTCGGGTGTCTTTGCCATTTTATCTGCCAGGCGCCAATGTGCATGTGTCGCATAGCCATAAAGTTTTGCCCGCTCAGCACGCAGCTTTAGTATTTCGGGAATGATGGCGTTGTTATCATTCGCATCGCCATTATCGCCACGGTTAATAAACATCTTCCATGCTTTTTCGCGCAGCGCTCTATTATTCGAGTACATTAAAAAGGGTTCAACAGCACTTCGTGAATTTGAAATTACCCATTTGCCAGTTTTGTTTTTTTCGGTTGCAGCAGCAGCCGCTGCTGCTTGCACATCATCGGGTAGTCCGGCCAAATCAGCGCTTTCACTTATTTCAAGAAATTTTTCAGACTCATCAGCCAATTGATGTTTTTGAAATTGTGTAAAAAGCGAAGCAAGTTTTTGGTTTATCTCGGCAACACGATTTTTTGCCTGCGCATCCAACTTAGCACCTGCAAGTTCAAACGTGGTATAATATCTCCACAACACACGCAGCTGTTCGGGCGTAAGTTTACTCTTGTCTTGTCCATTTACTGCATCTATACGAGCAAATAATTTTGTGTTTTGAAAAATTTCATCATTAAAAGCGGCCAGGCGAGGCTCAATAATTTCTTTAATTGAATCAAGCTTTGGGGTATTCATATTACTGGTGTATACATAATAAATTGCCAGCACACGTTTTAATTTATTGCCACATTTTTCAAGAGCATCTATTGTGTTTGCAAAATTTGCTGCTTCCGAATTTTCGGCAACAGCATTTATTTCATTTCTCTTTTCTGCCAGGGCATCTTCCATAGCCGGAATAAAATCATCAACGGTTACCTTGTCAAATGGCGGTACTCCATTATACGGACCTTGCCATGCTTGCGTCAATGAACCTGAATACTTGTTTTCGTTCACTTTTTTATTTTCTTTTTGATTAGTGCATGCACTGATAGCTGCTGAAATAATTAACAACAAGCTAAATGCTTTATTTCTATTCATCTTATAAATTAATTTGGTTTTAGGTGTGGTAAATGTACATTCTATTGTTGTATAAAATGAGGGAAGAAGTTGTTTAACTAAAAAATATCAATTCATTTAACTCCGCTTTTATACACACCAGCAATAGTTATACCGTCTGATTTTATGGTATAAATTTCAATCAAGCCCTCGGGTTTGCGGTTGGCAAAACGGTAATTGGTTAGGTAATAGTCATACTCGCTTAGTGTATCCGAAACCTGCAGGCGGCTGCGGTCTTGTATGGGGAGCATATTCCAATTATTAATTCCTGGTTGATTGGCAACAGCAATTTTAATATGATCTCTTTTATCGGAGCGCACAATAAACTCTAATGCATTACGGTAGCTCAATCCCCAGTAGTCCATTTCATATTGAAATGGAGCTTCGTATTGTTTAATACTTGCAAGCACGTTAAAATATACCATTTGATGAGGATGGTTTATAAATAAAAATATAACCATAGCTGTATATGTTGCTAAAAGCGAAGTTAGTAAAGTAGCTTTTGCTATGATTCTGCTTTTTAGATCATTTAGTAATTTGCTAAGTCCAAAAGTTGCCATCAATATCAGCGAAGGGTAAACAAAATACATGTGCCGCCAGCCATCGTAGATTACCGACTGTAAAATAATAACAGCTGTTAAGGGCAACAAAAGCATAGCATGTAACGTAACCGTGCCTAGTTCGTGATGATTTAAACAGAATTTTTTATAGATAAGTAAACTCAGTGTGTATGCAAAGCCTATTAAGGCAAGCAACATATAAAGTGGAGGAATAGAAATTGCCATCCACCAAGGAAGATAATACCAGGGCAAATTTTGTGCAGGGTAAATGGCATTTCTGAAAACTACGGTTTCGCTCCAATGATATCGCACCATTTCCAAAAAAGCACGAACAAAATGTTCGGGTGGATTAAGCCACAATATGGGCCAGAATAAAGTAACGGCAATTGCAACAGCCAAAATATAAATGAACGATAGCTTGAGTAAACGGTAAAAATGCATTTTATAAGCAAACACTTTATAAACTAATACAGCTATAGTTAACAAGGGCACAATTACCCCATTGATGCGTATTGCCATCAATGCTCCGCAAACAATGGCGTGCACCACAATCCATTTGATTGATGAATAGTGAATAACCCGAAGCATGGTACACATGCAGAAAATGTAAAATGAAAGCATGGGCAAGTCTTTGGTGTTGTAAAAACTATCGGCAAAAATGCGAGGCGAGAGTATAAGCATACCACAGGCTGCAAGCGCCATCCAGTGAGATTGAAGGCACGTGTGCACCAGCATATAAAATACGAAGCATGCGCCAAAAAAAAGTAAGAAAGTCATTAAATGCCTGAGTAGATAAATCTGCCGCACATCGGTAAAGCCAGAAATATCTTCAGCAAGGATTAATAAATTTTCAAATAAAGGGCCATGATATTTTTCTGTGTTTTCAAGATAGGGTGTGGCGTTGAGTGTTTTTATAAATTGAGTTGACACTTTACCTGTTAAGTCGCGAGAATAACATTCGTCCCAACTTATTCCAAAATCATCATAAGCGGCTATGCCCGAAATAAAAAAAAATGTAAATAAAGTTACAGCTAACAGTTGAGGCAACCGCGCTTTACAAACTGCATATACGGTCATTGTATAATAGTAGCAGCATAAGGGTCTACAGAGAGTTCGTGTCTCTTATTTAACACTTGCATGTTCATTAAGTTGATAATGGTCATGAAACCATTGCGGCCACCGCATTCAGAGGCATGGTGTGGAGCAGGGCCATTGGCTGCAATATTTCGGCTGATAACAAATAGTTTATCTGCCGCATCGTCTATGGTTATGCCATGTGGTTCGTAAAATCCGGTTTCAAAGTGCTTAACAACCTGCAATGTATTTACATCAATAGCGTAAACGGAACCTTTGGTTGCCGGTATTACTGATGGAGTTTCGTTACACGTTACAAAGAGCAAACCACGCTTAGTAGAGTACGCAAATTCAAGCGGTTTTTCAGGTGTTGGTATAACGGCAATTAAGGTGTCGGTGGTGGCATCCATTACGCGCACCTCATCGCTGTAATCGCAGGTAACAAAATATTTTCCCGTACCTGGTATATAAATCATTTCGTGCGGGTTGAGCGATTGTGTTGAGTTGACAATACTTTTGTCTGCTGATAATGAAACCGGTTCAATCGTATTTACCGGATCATTTAATTCCATTCTCCACAGATAGTTACTGTATTGATTTGAAACATACAGTTTATTATTAATTGAATTAATCATGATGCCATGGGCATCATGAGCCAGATAGATGTAAGGTCCGGTGAGTGTGTACGTTGTTAAATCTACCATTTGTATACCGCCTCCATCTCCTATACCTTGAGTTTCGGTAAGGTTAGATACAATGGCTGTTTTGTTATCCGGTGTAAAGGCAACAACATTCCAACCAGTAGCCATAGGCAATGTTGCTGTGCCAATTAATGAGTCGGTTGCTGCATCATAATGTTCGAGAGCGGTGCTATTATAATAAACCACTAGATAAGATTTGCCATCTGGAGATACTTTTACATAGTGAGGCGATTCGGTAAGTGTTGTGCTTGCCCCAATAGGCAGGTAGCGAGCAACCACATCTCGTTCAAGATCATATATTGCCATGAGGTCGCAACCTTGATTAGTAATCAAAAGTTTTTTGCCTGCATTTTCTTTGAAGAAAATTTTTCCATCGGCAGCAGGAGCACCATTGTCAATCCATGCTTTTAAACTTATTACTTCTTCCCTCGAAAGTTTTGGGCTATTAATTGGCATTGTAGGTAATAGTTGCACACCCAAATCAGCATAGGTGTTGCAAATAAAAAATAAACTTGATTGGCCACTTGCAAAAGGAATAACTACGGCACCACTTCGGCTTCCGTTAAGCATCTTATCCCAGGTAGATAAATTTAAGCCTGCCGCTGCCTGAAAACTGGCATTATTATGACAGCCTGCTGTAGCACATTTATTGACTATAATTTCGCCAATCGCTTTCGGAAAGTTTGAGTCGAGCACTGGGTCAAGTTGTGGTACTTCTTGTTTATCGTTTGCACAACCATTTAGGCAAAGCGTTGCTGCTAATAATATTGCCGCTAATCGGTTCATGTGGTTATTCGGTTACAGGTACTATCACCGAAATTTCTCCAGTTGTTTCCTCGGTACTGAATGGAATGCCTCCGGTAACACGATATGGACCTGCGGTATCAAGCCCGGCAGCATAAATATAATAATTGCCACATTTCATGTTTGTTACATGCACATGGTCTTCGGTGCCGGTGCCTACTATCATTTTATCGTAGCGCACAGGAATTAAATTAGAATTTAAAGCGGGTGCTTCCTGTGTATTAAATACAAAATAAACGGTGTCCTTATAAGTTGGCTGATTGTAAATGGTAACACCATGATGTTGAAGTTTTACCATCAAGGTTAACGCTCCATCACCTCCGGCTTCACAGTCTTCCTTTGGCTTACAAGCATTGTATACGGTCATAGTTAACAAGATGAATGTGAGCGTTTTTAAAAAAGTTTTTTTCATTGAAGTTATTTTTTATTGGTTTAACATAGCTGCAAATATCGAGTATAGAACTCTATTTGGCAATCTGATAGTTATCATTTAACGCATAATTTGGAATTTTATTCCATGCTGTTTTCCCTCGCGGGTGTTTAACTTTAGCAGGTATAAGCCATTGGCAAATTCATCAATATTAAAGTAAGTATAGCTGGATGTTATATTCTTTTGCGCCACCAATGCACCTCTTATATCATAAAGTTGCAAGGTAACGCCATCATTAAAATTGCAGCTACGAACATTGCATGCAATGTAATCTGTTGCAGGATTTGGAAATATTTCGAGAAAACATTCATCACCCGGTAATTCATTGTTTCCCTGACTGCTCTGAATATATAAACCTAGTCCACCAGCATAGTTGCCTACTACCAGGTCGGGGTAAGTATCGCCATTGATATCGGCACCATCCGGACATGCGCGCACAGGTTCGTAAATATCCTGAAATGTGCTATCCAATAAAGCAAAGTTACCATTGAGGTTATTGTCGATATTATCGTAATAGTAGATGACACCATATTCATTACCTACCAATAATTTCGTTCCACTATCATTAAAGACAAACGGTACGGCATTGCCAGCAATACTAAATGGTGGAGTAACATTTACATTTCCAAAATTTACAGCTATCGATGAAAAGTTTGGTGCTGTTTGTGTTCCTGAATTTTGATAATAAGTGAGCGTGCCTAACTCATTACCCGCAACAATATCTAGTCGCCCATCATTATCAAAATCATATAGGTAGGGTGCTGCATTTTTTCCTACATCAAGACCAAAGTAATTGTTCTGCGTTAAAACGAAACTTGCAGGATTGCCTTGTGGCGCTGTGTTTTCAAAATATTGAAATTTACCATTAGTCGTGCCAACGAGCATGTCCATATCGCTATCGCCATCCATATCGCCAAAACAATGTTTAATATTTCGCCAGCCATATTGATTCATTCCTGCATAGTCCATAGTTTGTAAATCGAAAGCAGGTGCGGTTGCTGTGCCTATGTTTTTATAGAAGGCAAACTGAGGAAAATTTTGAGAATCGGGAGAGAGGATAAATTTTCCCATGTTGCTTATAATAATATCCATCAACCCATCTGCATCCGCATCAAAGAAACGGGGGCAAGCCCCGCTGCCAAGGTCAATGGTTTCTGAAACCAAAAACGCATCGCTCACAAAATGAAAAGAATCGACATTGCCATTAGGTGTGTTTTCATACATCCATACACTGTTGTAGTTTTCTCCGGTATCAACTTTATCGCAGCAGGCTACTATACATTCACGCTGACCATCATTATCTATATCAATAAAATAGGCACCCGGAAAATTATAAATGTCAATAGGCTTGGAATCGTAAACCGGAAAAACAGAATCTTGCCATGTAAACAAATCATTTCCGGGAGTGCCGCCATTATAGAGCATTAGGTTTGTAGAGGCCAGCACATCACCATGGAAAATATCATACATTCCATTTTTATCAAAATCATAAGCCATTGGGCAACCACCGGCATGTCGCTCACCAAGGGTGTCTATCATTTCCTGAGTAATAATAAGTGGAGGTTGAGGTTTGCAGCCTACATTTAATAAGGCCGAATTGTTAAACGCACTTAAATAAGCATTACCGAAACAGTTAGCCTGAGTATAATATAGAAGTGTGTCGCATCGATTGAGTACTTCTATTCCAAAATTTTTGTAGTGCACATAAAAGCCACCAAGAATATAAGCAGCGATAATGTCCATATCACCATCATTATCAAAATCGGCCAAGGCCGGGTGATCGGTGCGCAAAACAAAAACATTACTTGTAACATCGGCCGGTATATAGGGATAATCAAGCTGAAACGCTACATGCTGTCCCGGTTGCGAAATATTTTTATAGGCTCGCACTCCTTGCGATGAGTTGGACAGCAAGTCAATTTTATTATCGCAGTTATAGTCATACAACACACACCAATCGAGCACTTTTGGAAAATACACAGCATATTCAGGAGCGTATTCGTAATCGAATGTATTGGCAGTACCGTTGTTGATAAACGTAGTGATGCGTCCGGGGTGGCCTTGATTGTTTCTATCCCATGAAAATAAATCAAGGATGCCGTCATTATTTAAATCGATATTAAAAAAAGCAGGATGGTCATAACCACCGGTCCATGGAAAAGAAATAGATGTTCCAAAATGTGAAACAGGCACATTGGTGCTTTTAAAGAAAGTGTTTTGTGAAAAAAGAGGATGAGAAAAAATTAATAGCAGCAGTAAATAAGCCGGTTTTATTTTCATTTAGTTGTCAATTTGAAGATTCAAAGATAACCAAATGTTCACTGCAAATAAATTGCAAGTGTTAGAAACTTGTAAAAGATTTTTTAATTGTACTTCTTGAAAATGATGCTGGCATTGTGACCGCCAAAACCAAAAGTGTTGCTTAGCGCAGCGCGCACGGTGCGCTTTTGCGATGCATTAAATGTAAAATTTAATTTAGAGTCAAGTTCAGGGTCATCGGTAAAATGATTGATAGTTGGTGGTACGATATCATTTTGAATAGCCAAAATGGTTGCAATGCCTTCAATAACACCAGCAGCTCCCAACAGGTGACCTGTCATCGACTTGGTACTGCTTATATTCAGGATATAGGCATGATCGCCAAAAACCTTTTGTATAGCTTTTGTTTCGGCAATATCACCAAGTGGAGTAGAGGTGCCGTGAACATTTATGTAATCAATATCAGTTGGTTTTAATTGTGCATCGCGAAGTGCATTTTTCATCACATTCATGGCGCCAAGCCCTTCGGGATGAGGGGCGGTTATATGATGCGCATCAGCGCTTAATCCACCTCCAACAAGTTCACAATATATTTTAGCACCACGTTTTAGGGCATGTTCCAATTCTTCAACAACCACACAACCGGCACCCTCGCCAAGTACAAATCCATCGCGGTCTTTGTCAAATGGGCGCGAAGCAGTTTGTGGACTATCGTTTCGTACACTAAGTGCCATGCAAGCATTAAAGCCACCAACTCCGGCTTCGTTTACAGCCGCTTCGCTGCCTCCGGTAAGAATTATGTCGGCCTTGTCAAGACGGATTAAGTTAAAAGCGTCTATTAATGCATTGGTGCTGCTTGCACATGCCGATACTGTTGTATAGTTTGGGCCTCGGTAACCATAACGCATACTGATATGGCCACAAGCTATATCAGCAATCATTTTTGGAATAAAGAATGGATTGAAACGAGGTGTACCATCGCCTTTGGCAAAGGCTGTAACTTCATCCTGAAAAGTGCGTAATCCTCCAATTCCGCTGCCCCATATTACTCCTATGCGGTCAACATCTAACTCAGTATTGTCTTTTAGGCCGGCATCTATTACAGCTTCTTCGCTTACAGCAATTGCATAATGCGAAAAAGCATCCATTCTGCGGACCTCTTTTTTATCAATAAACTCAGTGGGATCGAAGTCTTTTACTTCACAGGCAAATTGCGTTTTAAATTTACTTGCATCAAATTTAGTAATTGGAGCCGATCCACTTACCCCATTAAGTAAATTCTGCCAATAAGCAGCTGTTGAATTACCTAATGGCGTAAGCGACCCAAGGCCCGTTACGACAACTCTTTTTAATTCCATTGTCTTTACTACTAAATTTATTTGATAAGTTGCTTAAGCAATCAGAATAACGGGGTAGTTATTTTGCATTTGCCTTTATGTAGTCTATTGCTTGCCCTACCGTTTGTATTTTTTCGGCCTGATCATCAGGAATAGCAATGTTAAACTCCTTTTCGAACTCCATAATTAATTCAACGGTATCTAACGAATCTGCGCCAAGGTCATTTGTAAAACTTGATTCGGTTGTAATTTCACTTTCTTCTACACTTAGTTTATCTACAATTATCGATTTTACTCGTGATTCAATGTCTGCCATTTTTTTAAAAGGTTTTTTAATTAAGGGGGCAAATGTAATAAATTTGAAATGGCATTATCAAAATATTTTTTTCCATATATTTCTTAGTAATTTAATCCATAAATAATTGGCCTGATATATTCTCCCTTTAGGTATCAATTCCCCTTCAAGTTAATTTACCATTTAAAAATAATTAGCTACCGTTTATTAACTAGGATGGGTATTCAGGGCTTTGTGTTATACCTTTGCAATTCACATTACCTGACTAATATTTTAAATTTTAATAAATAAACTAATGAGAAGATTAATTTTATCATGCGCATTTTTAATTGGCGGCCTTTTAGCTGTCAATGGACAGAAACAAGTATACCCCGGAATTAGTACCAATGGCACCGTATATGCCATAGCTGAAGATAGTACCAATGTATATGTTGGTGGGAGTTTCAGCCAGGTTGGAGTAAGAGTTCGAAACAATGCATCCTATAATGCATCGGCCTCATTGCAACTTGACTCGCTAAACTTAAATATCAATGGATATATATATGCCATCGAATCAGATGGTGCAGGAGGCTATTATATAGGTGGTAATTTTACTGAAAGCCGCACTGGTAAATCAAATCTGATACGTGTTAACTCAACAAAAGCAGTTGTAAATACGTTTACGCCCAATCCAAATACCACCGTTTATGCATTAAAGTTGGCTGGAAACCGACTTTATGTAGGCGGAGGTTTTACCTTTATATCTGGGGTAAGCAGACCTTATCTGGCGGCCATTAATAAAAACACAGGTGCTATTTTCTCTACCGATCATCAGCTTAACAATCTTGTATATGATTTTGAGACAAAGGGAGATACTTTATTTTATGGAGGCGAATTTACTGCTGTGGATGGTTTAAATCAGGGACGTTTAGCAGCTTGCCTGCTTAGTAATGGAAATACAGTGCGAACGCCATCTTTTGATGGCAGTGTTTATACATTAGAACACGATAGTCTAGGCAAAGACCTATATATTGGTGGTGCGTTCAATTCATTTGGTAATCCTGCTAATTATGTGTCAGAAGTAAACAATGTATCTGGAACAACAGCCCAAGGTTTTCCTGGGGTTAATGGTCAGGTAAATGCAGTGATTAGCGATGGTGCAGGAGGCTGGTATGTGGGAGGTTTTTTTAATACGGGTACTTTTGGTGCAAATCATTTAGTGCATATAACTGCTGCAAAAGTTTTGGATGCAGGTTTTAAACCAAATCCAAACTCTACGGTTGAAGCGTTAGCCTTGGTGGGCACCAAGTTGTATGTAGGCGGAGCATTTACAAGTATTGGAGGGCAAACACGCAGGTATATTGCATCGCTAAATAAAAATACCGGAGTAGTTCAGGTATGGGACCCCAAGGCAAATAATGTTGTTTATGGTTTAACTGCAATGGACTCTGTAGTGGTTGCCACAGGCTCTTTTACACAAATGGGTAATCTTGCTGTATCGTATGCTGCAACTATCCATGGTACTACAGGTGCGGTATCAAAAACATTTGGTTATAATTCAACAGGACGAGGCATAGCGCAGGATTCACTAAATATCTACCCATACGGTGATTTTTCTAATATAGGCGTTTCGGCTCCCGGAATTGCAAGTGTTACCACAGCAAATGCTTCAGCCGATCCATCGTTTAGCGGAGTAAATGGAATTATAAATGTAACCATAAGCGATGGCGCTGGTGGTTGGTATGTAGGCGGTAATTTTACTACGCCACAGGGCTTAACCAACCTTGTACGTATTAAGGCAGATAAATCGATTGATTTAACGTTCGATCCAAACCCGAATAGTTATGTGTACTCACTAGCGCTAAATGGCAATAATCTTTATGTTGGAGGCTTATTCAACACAATTGATGGGGTGGCAAAAAATTATCTTGCTGCGGTTAATAAAAACAATGGAGCTTTAGTTGGTGCTTTTGCGGCACAGCCGGGCTATATAGTCTATACAATGGTAATAAGCGGATCTAATCTGTTAATAGGTGGAGCATTTACCTCAGTAGGTACTACAGCACGAAATCGGGTAGCATCGGTTGCGTTAAGCAATGGCGCATTGCAAAGTTGGGATCCTAATGCTAATGGTATTGTATATTCCTTAGCATTAAATGGTGCAGTAGTTTATGCAGGCGGCACCTTTTCGGCCATAGGCGGACAGCCACGCACATACCTTGCGGCATT
The DNA here is from genome assembly GCA_016714535.1 of Bacteroidota bacterium. Classification (NCBI taxonomy): domain Bacteria; kingdom Pseudomonadati; phylum Bacteroidota; species Bacteroidota bacterium. The sequence goes on along the minus strand of JADKDR010000012.1, from coordinate 134,943 downwards.
AAATGTTGCAAATAATAATGCTACAACTTGGAATCCTACGCCAAACAGTTTTATCTATTCCTTGTTCTTATCAGGTACCACTTTATATGTTGGTGGCAGTTTTACAAACATTGCAGCTAGCCCGCGCACCTATGCAGCAGCTTTTAATACTGGCAATGGAAATATCCTATCATGGGCGCCACAATTGAACTCTACTGTACTTGCAATCGCAGTTGGAACAAATGTATACCTGGGAGGTGAATTTACTATCTGCAACGGCTCCACTCGTTATTTTTGTGCTTCGTATAGCGCTGCCGGAGCAGGAACCCTGCAAAGCTGGGCCCCCGATTTAAACAACACAGTGCGTGCTTTTGGAGTAAATGGTAATGCAGTGGTTATTGGAGGTTCTTTCAATATTGCTAAAGTTGTCTATCAAAATGGGCTTTGCAAGGTGCAAAAATCATCACGAGCGCTAACTACCTGGAACCCGCTTATAGCCAATGGCGGCTTTGTATATGATGCCGTTGTTTCGGGTAATAATATCTATTATGGAGGAAGTTTTACTTCGGTTAACAATTTGACAAGAAGTTATGCAGCAGCATCAAGCACAAATACAGCTGCTACACAAAACTGGAATCCAACGTGTAACGGACAAGTAAAGGCTATTAATTTTTCGAACAATCTGATTTACCTGGGAGGTGATTTCACTTTGGTTGGCGGCACAGCACGCAACTATGCGGCTGCATTGTCAACAACCGGTGCAGGAACATTAAACGCATGGGCACCTGAGTATAATGGTGCTGTGTATAGTTTGGCTTCATTTGGCACTTCCATATGTGCAGGTGGTGTATTTACACTTGTAAATAATACGTTCCGCAAGAATATTGCGGCTATAAAATCAACTACACTTATCACAAAAACATGGAATGCCGGAGCGGTTAACGGCAGTGTAAATGATATTAAATATTCTAACTCTAAACTTTATGTTGGAGGCTCCTTTACAACTATTGGCGGGCAAAGCAGAACATATATAGCGGTATTAAACAATACCACTGGTGGTGCAACCACATGGACGGCTACTTTAAATAACATAGTTAGCTCAGTGGCAGTAATAAATAACAATGTATACTTCACAGGCAATTTTACAACCGTTAATTCTACTGAGCGTAATCGCGTGGCTGCTTTGGCAGTTAGCAATGCTGCTTTGCAGACATGGGCGCCATCTTTAAATAGTAGTGCTATTAAAGTACTTTATTTTGAAAACAATTTCTGGCTCCAAGGTGCATTCACCATGTGTAACTATACTACTCGTACCAATTTGTTTAGCTATACTAAATCGACAGGGGTTTTGCGCTCTAATTTTAACCCTGCAATAAACAGCACAGTGTATGCGCTTGCCCTGAGTGGAACAGCGCTATATCTTGGAGGATCATTTTCAACCATCGAAGGCTTGAGCCGCCCTTATGCTGCCGCTCTTAATACTAATAATGGCACCTTGCGAACATTTAACCCTCAATTGAATAGCACAGTTTATTCCATTGCTTTGAATGGAACTACCGTTTACCTGGGAGGGACATTTACAACAGCTAACGGAAATAGCCGCGGATACATGTGCTCTTACAATGCAAATACATCTGCTCTAAATGCTTTTAACCCTGCATTTAATAATCAGGTGAATGCAATTACGATAGCCGATTCGTTGATTTATGTTGGTGGGTGGTTTACAACCAGCAATGCCACCGCACGCAACCGCCTTGCAGCATTTAGTCTTGCCAATGGTGCGTTAAAAAGCTGGAACCCCGATGCTAATAGCTATGTTTATACATTACTTGTCAATGGAAATTCGATTATTGCAGGAGGCCAGTTTACGTTAGTAGGTGGTAGTGCACGAAACTATTTATGCGCCATCAACAAAAACAATGGCAGCTTAACAACATGGAATCCCGGTTTAAATAGCACTTGTTATTCCCTTGCTCAACGTGGAACTAGCATCTATTGTGGTGGCAATTTTACTTTAGCTAACAGCATTACAGTTGGGCGCTTTGCCGCCATCAACTCAAGCACAGGAGCCGTTAGTACGTTTAAACCAATTTTTGACAATACCGTTTTTGCTCTTTCATATATGGAATTTCCAGACAGCTCCATTAAAGCAGGAGGCTCATTCTCCGTAGTTAATGGTTTGTCGCAACAAAGCTATGCACGCTTCACCTTTAAAACCGGAGCACGCGAGACAGACGAGTTTACAAGCGATATTACCACAAATGAAATTTCCGTTTATCCTAATCCGGCTAAGGATGTGCTTTTTATTAATAATCCTTCGTTTGAGCTGGCTACGGTTGCTATATATGATATGCAAGGTCGCCAAATGATGCACCGTGAAACATCACTTACAAATGAATCCATTGATATTTCAACATTCAACAGTGGAACATATATAGTGGTAGTTACACAAAATGGAGCCAACAGCTATGCACGATTTATTAAACAGTAGCGTTTAATTTTAAATTTAAAAAGTTATAAAGGGAGCGAACCAATTGGTTCGCTCTTTTGTTTTTTATTCAAGGCTGCATTCCCTATCTTTGCACCTGCAAAAAAAAGCACAATAATGGCACAAGTAGAAAGCAAATCGTATTTAAGCAATGGTGAGTTAAGGGCTATTGAAGATATATATAAACAATATTTAGCCAATCCTGAATTGGTCGAATTGGGTTGGAGGAAGTTTTTCGAAGGTTTCGAATTTGCACAAACCGATTTATCGCAACTTAGTTTAAAACAAGCCCCCACACAGGGATTTACTGCTATTGGCGAAAATTCAATTCAACTCCAAAAGGAGTTTAATGTAATCAACCTGATTAACGGTTATCGCATGCGCGGACATTTGTTTACCCATACCAACCCTGTTCGTGAGCGCAGAAAGTATACACCTACATTAGACGTTGAAAACTTTGGTTTAACAAAAGATGATTTGCAACAAACCTTTCAGGCAGGTAACGAAATTGGACTTGGCCCGGCAAAGTTGTCAGATATAGTGGCTCATTTGCAAGCAACCTATTGCCGCAGTGTGGGTGCAGAGTTTAAATATATTCCAAACCCTGATGTAGTAAAATGGTTTGAAGAACGAATGGAACGTTGTCGCAACGAAGAAAACTTTTCCATTGATGTGAAGCGCAGAATTTTACAAAAACTAAATGAGGCAGTTGCCTTTGAGAATTTTTTGCACACCAAATTTGTTGGGCAAAAAAGATTCTCGCTCGAGGGTTGCGAAACGCTAATTCCTGCTCTGGATGTGGTGGTTGATTATGGAGCCGATCTGGGAATAAAGGAATTTGTGATAGGCATGGCGCACCGGGGCCGCCTAAATGTGTTGAGCAATATTTTGCAAAAAACCCGTGAGCAGATTTTTACTGAATTTGAAGGAAAGGAATTTGAACTAACCGGATTTGATGGCGATGTAAAATATCACTTAGGATATAGTACCGATGTAGAAACTACTAATGGTCATACAGTGCATTTAAGCCTTGCGCCAAATCCATCACATCTCGAAGCAGTTGATCCGGTGGTACAAGGAATAGTGCGCAGTAAAATTGATAATCAAAATGGCAAAGAAGATGATATAGCCGCTATTCTTATACATGGCGATGCAGCAATTGCAGCGCAGGGTATTGTTTACGAAGTAATACAAATGAGTATGCTCGATGGTTATCGCACCGGAGGCACCATTCATTTGATAGTTAACAATCAAATTGGTTTTACCACCAATTACCTGGATGCACGCTCAAGTACCTATTGTACCGATGTAGCCAAGGTTACCAAGAGTCCTGTGTTTCACGTAAATGGCGATGATGTGGAGGCACTCGTATATACCATCAAATTAGCAATTGAATATCGTCAAAAGTATCATCGCGATGTATTTGTTGATATACTTGGCTACCGAAAGTATGGACATAATGAGGGCGATGAGCCACGTTTTACGCAACCATTACTTTATAAAGCCATTGCTGTACATCCTAATCCACGCGAAATATATAATCAGAAATTATTGCAATCAGGTGCAGTAGAGGCCAGCCTTGCCAAGGAAATGGAAAAGGAATTTAAGGCGCTTTTGCAGCAAGACTTGGACAAAGCAAAGCAAAATCAAAAAACAAAAATCACGGAGGTTTTAGATGGTTCATGGAGCGGATTGCGAGTTGCTACGGATAGCGATTTATTCCAGGAACCTGATACCGCTGTTGATCTTAAAAGCTTCAATACTATTTTTGAAAAAATAACCGCCTTGTCAGCAGATAAGAAATTCTTTAATAAAATAACCCGCTTATTTGATGACAGAAAGCAAATGCTTGTTAACGATAAGATAGATTGGGCTATGGGAGAGTTGATGGCATATGCAACCTTGCTTAACGAAGGTTTTCCTGTGCGCCTGTCGGGGCAGGATGTGCAGCGGGGTACTTTTAGTCACCGCCATGCAGTGGTGCGTGTAGAAGATAGCGAAGAGGAGTACATTCCATTAAATAATATTAACCCATCGCAAGCAAAATTTTCCATTTACAATTCCTTATTGAGCGAGTATGGTGTGTTGGGTTTCGAGTATGGATATGCTTTTAGTTCGCCAAACTCATTGATTATTTGGGAAGCACAGTTTGGAGATTTTATGAATGGGGCACAAATAATTATTGACCAATACCTAAGTAGTGCCGAAGATAAATGGCGCAGAATGAATGGGCTGGTCATGTTGTTGCCGCATGGTTACGAAGGACAGGGAGCAGAGCATAGCAGCGCACGTTTAGAAAGATGGCTAAGCCTTTGTGCCGAAAATAATATGCAAATAGTAAATTGCACTTCGCCAGCCAATTTTTTCCATGCCTTACGCAGACAGTTGAAGCGTAATTTCAGAAAGCCCCTGGTGGTATTAACCCCCAAGAGCTTACTGCGGCATCCGCAATGCGTTTCAGTTGCAAGCGATTTTACAAAAGGAAAGTTTCAGGCATTGATAGATGATGCAGATGCTAAGGCTGCCAATGTAGAACAAGTGGTATTTTGCAGTGGCAAAATTTATTACGACTTATTGCCCTCACGAAACGCACATACCGCGATTGTTAGGATAGAGCAACTTTATCCTTTTCCTCAAGCAGCATTTAATGCTGTTTTGAAAAAGTATGATAAAGCCACCCGCCTGGTATGGGTGCAGGAAGAGCCTGAAAACATGGGTGCATGTACCTTCCTCATGAGGCAATTGCGAGCATACAACATACACTATATATGTCGGCCCGAAAGTGCAAGCCCGGCTACGGGATCGCATAAAGCTCATGAGAACGAACAGCACGACTTGGTAAAGTCGGTTTTTAACTTTTAAAACCGAAACAGGCAGCATACATAGTTACCTTAATGGCATTGCTATTAACAATTTCTTTGTACAAATTTCCCCTGCGATGTATTGAAAGGCATTAGTATAAAATTACTTTTGCGCTCTATAAAAATGGCTTCGCACAATTACTCATACTGCATTATAGCTGGTAGCACCAAGTGCGCCACCACTTCGGTATTTGCCTGGTTAGCCGACCACCCTATGGTATGTGGTTCGGTTGTTAAGGAAAGCCGTTTTTTTTGGGACAATACTTATCCCATGCCTTCAACAGGATATCATTATAGTAATGGTATCAGCAGTTTTCAATCAATCTTCAAATGTGAGAAGAACGAAACCATACTCCTTGAAGCTACTCCCGACTATATGTATGGCGATACAACTGCTTCCATTATTAATTCAGCGATAAGTGGAGTGAAAATAATTTTTGTGTTACGCCATCCGGTGGACCGCTTGGTGTCGTGGTACAAGTTTGCCGCACAACGAAATTTGTTTGATAGCCAAACCACTTTTGAGCAGTATGTGAATATGCAGGTTATGCAGCCTGATGCCATAACTCCGCAGCATTTGCGTGCCATGGAGCAAGGACGATATGCGTTTTATCTTAAAAAATATGCGCATACATTGTAGCCTGAACAATTATTGATTGGCAATTATTAGGTAGTATCGGAAAATCCAAAGCACTTTATGGAGCAAGTTAGTAGGTGGTTGAATATAGATGCAAGTTTTTATAACAATTATGATTTTAAAGTTCTCAATAAATCAGTTAATGCAAAAAATGCAGGGCAATTTGACAAATACCGCACCTTTCGCAGAGGCATACGGAAGTTGGTAAAAGCGTTGCCGGGTTTTATAAGTAAACCTATTAAGAGTGTGGCCAAGCCCATGGATAGTGCGGTAATGCAAATGGCCACAAGCGAATGGGGTGATGTAAATATAGAAGCAGCATTACTTCAAAAGCTTAACGAATATTATAAAACTGATCAGGAGGAATTAAAAAATCTCAACACAAAAATAACAAGGGTATAACACGTGAAGTTTAAATTCAGCACAATTATTTTATTGTTGATGGTGTTTGCACCATTCGATTTACTTGTGCTCAAGTTTTTGCCTTTACCCGAAAAAGTTTATGGCTTTGCGCGCTTTGGTGTAGAGTTTTCCATTTATGGCATTTTCTTCTTCCTGATTTTGCGCAACATGGTGTTTGGCAAATTGCTAACGCGCACTCCCATTGATATTCCACTTGTGTTATTTTTTGCGGTAAGTATCTTATCCATCATTGTAAACCGCGTGCCCATAGGGCCCGCGTTGGTGGGTTGGCGCGATTTGTGGCGATTTGTGGTCTTGTTCTATATACTTACCAATATAAATTTAGATGAGCGATTTCATCGAAAGGTGATAACCATGTTTGTCGTCATTGGTTGCATGCAAGGCGCAATTGCCTTGTATCAGCATTTTGCCGGAATCGATAAATTCTTTTTGCCTCGCGCCACCACAGTAGAAATTGCAGGCAAGGTTACCAATTATAAGTTGCTAGCAGAGAATAATAAAACCTATGAAAAAGGATCAGGCGTTGGAACGATATGCGATGCAGTGCAATTGGCCAATTACCTGCTTATTTGCCTGGCAGTTGTTGTTCCCCTGTTTTTGCATTACTCGCGTATTACATTGTATAAGCGCATGTTCAATCTGATTGCCTTTGGATTAATTCTGGTAGGAATATTTATGTCCTACTCACGCATCTCTACCTTATTTGCTTTGCTCTCTATCTTCATTACTTTTATTGCAGCGCGCGAGCTTAAGCGCCTGTTTCCAATTGCCATTACCGGTGCTTTAATTATTATCATTACCTTGGCAGTAGTGGCAGTAGTGCCAAGTAATAAAAGCAGCACTTATTATAATCCGCGTTTAAAGGAAACTTCGCCCATCGAAAATTTTACACAAATATTTTCATCGAGCCTTGCCGAAAAATCTTTTGAAACATCGCGGGGTTATGTGATTGCAAATGCCTTGCCTGCTCTAATTAAAAGTCTCAATCTTATCGGCTATGGCCCCGATGTAGACAACTCCTTATATAAGCTCGTGCAAAAGATTTAGACAATGCCACTCCTTTGCTAATTATATGATCATTAATGATGTTTATTGGATTGGGATGATAACCTGCTATGGCATAATTGGCGTTGGAATTTTTCTTTTCATTCTATATCGATTGTTTCGAATGGGTATGTATGTTTTTAAAAATACACCAAATACCTATGCCAAATATCTGGCACTTGCATTTATTACCATCCTTATTTTGGCCATTCCGTATACTGCCGTTATCAGAACTTTCGCATTTCGTATGTTTGCCATGTATTTTTGGATGCTTGCAGGCATAGTTGCAAGCGAATATCGAACTATAAAGGAAACAGCTATGATGGAACTTGAACTAGATGAACTTGCTGAACAACAAAAAACAGTAGTTACCGCATGAAGATATTATTAGTACATAAATTCTGGCGCACACTTAGCGGTGCTGAAATGTATTTTCATGATGTGGAACGCCTCTTGCGACAACAAGGCAACGATGTAAAAGTGTTTACCACTAATTATAATTGCGAAGGCGGAATTGATGAAAAAGAAGTGCGAGACGATGTTGTCTATGGTGAGCCGGCTAATTACCTCAAAGGTTCAATGCTTAGCCGTATTACTAATTTGCCCGATTTAATTTACAACAAAAAGAACAAAGCAGCTTTCAAAAAATTACTTCGCGATTTTAAACCGGATATGGTACATTGCTTTTCGCTCTACATTGTGCTATCTCCAAGTTTACTCGATGCTTGTCGCGAAGAGGGAGTGCCCGTAGTAATGTCGTGCAACGATTACAAACACATTTGCACCAATTATCGCCTGTATCATCATGGCAAAATTTGTATGGACTGCAAAGGAGGTAAGCTATGGAAGCCATTGGTAAATAATTGTTGTAAGCACTCGTTTGCATTTAGTGTAGCATCAACCATCGAATCGTATGTGCATGAGTGGATGGATATTTATCGTAAAAATATTGATGCCTTTTTATTCGAAAGCGAGTTTATGATGAATGCTACCCGATCATTTTGGGGTAACAAAAAGTATGACTTGCAATTTTTAGGAAAACCGTTTCATGCCCCTACTTATCAGGCCCACCCCGAGGCAGATGATTATGCACTCTTTATGGGAAGGCTTAGCGATGAAAAGGGAATTGATATATTGCTAAAGGCTGCACAACTTGCACCCGAAGTAAAAATAAAAATTGTTGGCAAGGGCCCTTACGAAGAAGAATTAAAAAAACTAGCAACTCAGTTGCAGTTGACAAATGTTGAGTTTGCTGGAAGCATGTGGGGCGATTTGGCAAAAGATCAGATTCGTAAATCCCGATTTGTAATATTGCCTTCGGTTTGGCACGAGAATTTTTCATACGTAATAACTGAAACATTTGCATTAGGCAAAGCCTTGCTGGGAAGCGATACCGGTGGAACTCCCGAGAATATTATACCGGGCGAAACAGGTTATGTATTCCCTAATTATGATTATAAAAAACTGGCAGAGCTAATGCAAAAAATGTGGGAAAATAAAGAAGGTACTGTTAAGATGGGATTGCGCGCAAAAGAATTAGTAGATGCTAAATTTAATGATACTGTTTTTTATAAGCGATTGATGGAGATTTACAATGGAGTAATAGAAAAGAGAAAGCAGAAAGTATAAAAAGGGAAGTTTGTAGCCTTTAAAAGGGAAAGGCAAATGAAAGGATACAAAATCTGATATTGATACCAAGTAACTACCACAACAAATAAAATAAGTGCTACCAAATTTTATAATAGCAGGCGTACATAAGGCAGGAACAACCTCCTTATTTTTTGGTTGAGCGATCATCCGGAAGTGATATGCTCCCAGGATAAAGAGACCAATTTTTTTATTTATACCAAGTATAAAACCAATGCTCGTCCACTAAGCGAGTATGCTTTGCAATGGCCAGACTATAAAAACGAGAAGATAATAATGGAAGCTTCTCCGGGATATTTTTACGGTGGTAATGCAACGGCTACCGAAATAAAAGACAAGTGCAACAATCCTAAAATACTAGTAATGTTGCGCGAACCTGCTGACCGGTTGTATTCTTTTTTTCAACGAAAAAAAGAAATGCTTTTTTTGCCTGAAGATATCTCTCTCGAAAAGTATATTGCCCAATGCAATTCATATTCGGATGCACAGTTGGTGGAGGAAAAAAATCATATGTACACGGGAGTAGTTTTTGGACATTACAGTAAGCACCTCAACGAGTGGTACCAAGCATTTGGCTCCAATCTTCGCGTTTCTTTTTTCGATGACTTACGCGAACCTCGTAAGTTTATGAAAGAACTCTCAACCTGGCTAGGAATAGACGCTTCCTTTTACGATACATATAATTTTGATGTAAAAAACAAATCGGGCAAATACAAGAATAAGCTGATACATACCGTTGCCGTAAAACTGAATTTTGGCTTACAACGTTTTTGGCGCAACAATCCACAGCTTAAAAAGAAATTGCGCGATACTTATTATTCTATCAATCGCGGTAATAAAAAAGTTTCGGCAGATGATTCTGAAACGATTGTAAAAAATAAATTGCGCGAACATTACAAACCTTACAATAAGCAGTTAGCAGACATACTAACCAAAAACGGCATAACTAAATTGCCGGGATGGTTGCAAAACTAAACCCATGATTGCTCAGATTAACGGTGACTATATACGTACACGGCCAACAAAGTTGTTTTCGCGTTTGTGGTCCTATGCGTTTGTAGAAGGCCGTCCGGTAACCACCAAAGGCCAATGGATGAATCCATTGGTATTTGCAAATATGCGTTTAGCCAAAATGGGATTGATAACGAAAAAGGTAGAGCAACCCATTTTTATTTTAGGTACCGGCCGCAGTGGCACTACAATACTTGGAATTGTGATGAGTATGCATCGTGATATTGCTTTCCTGAATGAGCCCAAAGCACTTTGGCATTCTGTTTTTCCAAATGAGGATTTAATAGGAAGTTACTCGCGTGGCGATGCCAAGTATATTATGACTGAAAAGGATTCTGATGCTTCCTCCATAAAAAAGATGCATCACATTTTTGGATATTACTTGTCAACAGTTTTTTCGAAGCGCGTACTCGACAAATATCCCGAATTGGTTTTCAGAATCCCTTTTTTAAAAAGTATATTCCCCGATTTTAAGGCCATCTTTTTATATCGAAATGGATGGGATACCGCCATATCAAGTGCGGGATGGAGCACCATACACGGTGAGCAGGTGAAAGACGAAACCCATAATTGGTGGGGAGTAAATAACCGCAAATGGAAGTTGCTTTGCGATCAGGTAATAGCTATTGACGATGAACTGGGGCAGCACAGCAAGCAGATAAGTGCGTTTGAAAACGAGGTTGACAAGTCGATAGTAGAGTGGATTATAAGTATGAAATACGGAATGGATGTTTGTAAGAAATATCCGAAACAAATAATTGGCATCAGCTACGAAGACCTTACCTCCAAGCCGGAAGAAACAATTGCCAGAATCGTTAAGTTTTGCAACTTGCCAAACGACAACCGATTGATGGGGTATGCCCACAGAACCTTAAGCCCTGCACCCTCAAAAAGTCCGATAGCCCTTAATCCCTTATTGCAAGCACCTTTTAATAGAATCATGCAGGAAATGGGATACGCTGTGTGATAGCCTGCAGATTTTTTATAAAAAAATCAATATTTTTTTTGAATTTATATAAAAATTCTACTTTTGCGCTCCCTTTAAAGGAAATACGTGATTACACGTGTTCTATATTCCAACTGTTGTTGGAATAGGTTTGAGACCAAGGAATCAATTCGGGTAAAGCGCATCAAGTGCGATTTATCCGAAAAGGAAAAGAAAAATTCCTCCTTAGCTCAGCTGGTTAGAGCACATGACTGTTAATCATGGGGTCCCTGGTTCGAGTCCAGGAGGGGGAGCATAAAGCCGGTGAACAATCATCGGCTTTTCTTTTTTATGAGGATTTAAAGTCCTTATACGTTCAACATTTATCCGAAAATTGCTGGCAAATTTTATGTGGGTTTCATTAGAATGTTAATCCATTAATTGGAGAATATAAAATAGTTGAACCCAATGCCGCAGTATCCAAACTTGCGGCAATAACGAAACTATCTTAAAAAGAATTAGGTATGTCATTTTTTCCTATTCAAATTTCTAACTCAGCATTTTTATTGTATTTCTAAATGTACAACATAGAGCGCATTTCAACACAAATACACCCCAAACCCCTTAAGAGGCTTGCCTTTGCTCTGCCGGGTTTGAAACATCTAAGGGTGTCCTTAGAGCCAATTTGATGCAGTTACTTTGAAATGTCAAAGCTCTCCCAACTACTCTTTAGTAAACTTCCAACTCAACATAGCATTTGCCGTTTCCAAAAGCACCACGCACAACCCACTTGCCCAACCACAGCATTATGTATCCAAGTTACCTACCCATTTGTAATTCCTAATTCCACTCCCGTTCCACTTGCATTTACAAACAACTTCTCCCAAATAGAAAGGCACATACATTCTATTCTCCCCTCTCCTAAAGGAGAGAGGCCGGGGGTGAGGTTCAAATTCAATGTTTCTCAACTTGCAAATCTCTTGTAGGAGCAGAGGATGACCAGAAGGCATGTAAGTCATCCAATGGAAACATAAACTCATTTACTTTTTAATGATTTCAGGTATAAGTTTTCTACTTTTTTTCTAGCCCATTCTGTTTTGCGCAAAAAAGTCAAACTCGATTTTACACTAGGGTTTTCCTTAAAACAATTGATGTTGATGAGTTCACCAAGTTTCTCCCAGCCATATTGTTTGTGTAAATGTTCAACGATTGATTGCAAGGTAATTCCATGCAAGGGGTTGTTTTTTTGTGTAGCCGTTGTTTTATATTTACATAGATAGAAGGTTGTTCAAAGTTGCTAAAAGCTTTTTTAATTACAAAATTACTTAGTTGAGAATTCGAATACACGAAACCCAAAAAGGTAGAATTGAAAATTGACTGTTCGTTGTAATTTAAAATGTAGCTTTTATAGTTTATGCAAACAAGCGCTCTACTGAGCGACTCTTTTAACAAAGCCTATAGGCAGATGACTTGTGCAGAATGTAAAGAACTAAGCCAACGTATATACTTACCGTAACGATTCAATTAATAGAAATAAAATAGATACCACAGTCTTGATGACAATATTATTTGGGCCGGGCGGCACAATGTAAATCAAACCGCAGAGTTGATTCTAACATCCGGGCTTAGCTGCCCTGCTAAGGTTTACACAAGTTGTGTTGATAGGTAGCAAATCATTGGTAAAAGCCCGTATAAGATATTAATGGAATAAAATGCTATTTGCACCAGATAGTCATTGAAAGCTGACAGAGAACGTTGATTGCCATTAAATTAATTATTTTTCAAGGTGTTGAGCTTTTATCGAACAATAAACTCATTACTTTTGCGCTCCATTTTAAAATCGTATGAGCATGCTTAATATAGTATTATTTGGCCCTCCGGGTGCGGGCAAGGGAACACAAAGCGATAAATTAATTGCAGAGTATAATTTGGTACACCTCAGTACCGGTGATATTTTCAGAGCCAATATAAAGGGTGGAACCGAGTTGGGTTTGCTTGCCAAAAGCTATATGGACAAAGGCGATTTAGTACCCGATGAAGTAACCATACGTATGCTCGAATCCGAAGTTGATAAACATGTTGACCCACAGGGATTTATATTTGATGGATTCCCTCGCACTGCGGCACAAGCCAAAGCCTTGGATAATTTTTTAGAGTCAAAAAATACGTCCATCACTATGATGTTGGCACTTGAAGTAGAGGAGGAGGAATTAAAAAAGAGACTTTTGTTGCGTGGCAAAGATTCGGGACGTGCCGATGATCAGGACCCTGCCATTATTGAACAACGTATTCGTGAGTACAATGCAAAAACAGCACCGCTCAAGGAGTATTATAGTAAACAGGGAAAATTCAAAGCCATTGATGGTATTGGAACTATCGATAACATTTTTGAGAAGCTTTGCGCAGCTATTGGCTAATTCCTGTTTGCTGTAAGCCATCGCCATAAAAACGCAGCACCAATGGCTCCGGTAATTGGTGCAAGCAAGTAAATCCATAAGGTACTCATATGCATACTAAGCAGCGCAGGGGCAAGGCTACGTGCCGGATTCATAGAAGCACCACTTACAGGCCCTGCAAACATGGCCTCAAGTAATATTACCATTCCTATAACGATGCCTGCTATTTTCGAAAACTCGCCCTTGGCAACAAATAGTATACTCAACATTAATATAAATGTAAGTATAAATTCGAAAACCAAAGACTGCATCAAGCTACCTGCAGGCGTGGTGCTGCCCAATAGTTCATTTAGCGGAAACAAAAATTTTAACAGTGCACTCGCACATAATGCACCTATGCATTGAGCAGTTACATATCCTGCAAGGTGGTTTACTGGAAAAAGTTTTATGGCCGACAGTGCAATGCTAACTGCCGGATTTAAATGTGCCCCTGATATGTTTCCAAAAACGTATATCATAACCGTAACAATGAAACCAAAGGTGATGGCAATACCTGCATGACCAATGGCTCCATTCGTATGCTGATTAATAATGATAGCTCCTGTTCCGCAAAAAACAATCCCAAAGGTGCCTAGCGCTTCGGCTACTAATTTTTTTATCATAATTAAAAACCTGTTCTTAGTGAGATGGCATAGGTGTTTGGTAATTCTGAGTTTTCAATGGCCGCAGCGGCTCGTTCTGTATCATAGTTGAAGCGTTCAAATTTTACATCAACACTGCTTGCATCTTGGGTACCTGAGTTTTCATTAAAGGAAATCAATACATAACAGCCCTTAGGGTTACCATCCTTTGGCTTCCCAACCGAGCCGGTGTTTATTGCATGATAAAACTTTTTTCCTGATTCGTCAATCAGTACTTTGTGATACGGTTTATGGGTATGCCCAAAGCACATGATATCGGCCTGTGCATGTTGCATAATGCGCAACATGCTTTTTTCATCGCGATCTTCAAATAAATATTCATTTATTTTTCGCGGACTTCCATGTACCAATAGCAAATTGATTTTAGTAGCAAGGTGTAACTCAATTTGTATTTGCATGGGCAAACATCGTAAATACTGCCTTGAGGAACGGGATACTGCTTTGTTCGTATAAGCAATGGAAATTTTTCCATTGGCTTTTTCTTCTTCTGTTTTATAGGCGCAACCGCAATCGTCACTCGTACGACCAATGCCATAATCATAATTGCCGGCAATGGTTGCAATATTTTTACTGCGGATTAATTCAATAACTTCATTGGGCCAACAATTGTAACCAACCAGATCGCCCAGGCAATACATACTATCAATCTGATGTTTTTGCATATCGTCAAACATAGCATCTAGTGCCGGTAAGTTGGCGTGTATATCAGAAAACAGAGCAATGGTCATAGTGCTAACTAAAACTAATTGCAGCAGTCAGGTCCGCAGCAGGTTTTGTCGTTTGGTTTTTCAGCATAAACGGTGATGCTATAAATACCGAACTCACCTCCATGGTATTTTTCAATTTGGTCAACGCAAAGATAGTTTTTAAGAATATCATCAGGTACGATTATTGGCTTTTCCTTTTGCAATAGTATGTTAACAAAGCCGGCTTCTTTTATCAGTTGTAGGTAATCATTTTTTTGGATGGCACCCGATACGCATCCTGCATACATTTCGGCACTCTTTTGCAATTGACTCGGCAACTCACCCATTAGCACTACATCTGAAATACTAAAGTGGCCCCCGGGTTTAAGAACACGGTGTATTTCACCGAAAACATTCTTTTTATTAGGTACCAGATTGAGCACACAGTTGCTTACTACCACATCAGCCACGTTCGAAGTAAGGGGCATTTTTTCAATATCGCCTTGCCTGAACTCGACATTGTTATAGTCTAATTTGTCAGCATTAGCCCGAGCCTTTTCAATCATAGCCGGTGTAAAATCAATACCTATTACTTTACCGGTTTCTCCGGCTTGAGCACGCGCAACAAAGCAATCGTTACCGGCACCGCTGCCCAGATCTACCACTGTATCACCCTTATTAATTTTTGCAAATTGAGTAGGCAGCCCGCATCCAAGGCCAAGGTCAGCATCTGCATTATAACCTTTAAGTTCACTGTAATCATCGGTCATAATGTTATACACTTCGTCAGTACAAATACCCGAGCCACAGCACGAAGTTTGATTTTCTTCTTTATTCTGTGAAGCAATTTCGCTGTACTTTTGTTTTACAATTTCTTTTAATTCCTGGTCTGTATTCATTTTATTTTAGATTTATACTATCGTATATATACGATGGTGAGTTTAATTCCATTTTTTTAGCAACAATTTTTTCCTTTTACTTTTGTTGAAAAGAAGAGGCGAAAGAGTTCACCAGTTTGTTTCCACATTTTCGGATTAATACAATAGCAAACCTTGGTGCCGGTTATGTCTCCGGTAATAATGTCTGCATCTTTCAATTCTTTCAAATGCTGCGATACTGTGCTTTGCGATAGTGGCAGCACCTCCACGATGTTGCCACACATGCACGATTTATTTTCTAAAAGCAGCCTGATAATAGCTATCCGTGCAGGATGTGCAAGTGCTTTTGCTATCCGTGCAATGTTGTTATCTCTAACGGTGAATTCATCTGTTTTGGCAAATCCCATTTTATAGCCTTATTAATTATATCGCAATATTACGATAAAATAAATTACGAATCTAATAAGGAGGAAAATTTAACAGTTTATTTAAAAGTGAAATTTGATTTTACGCATGAAGGGATAACAAGCAACCTGAACTCATGCAGGAATCATGCTCAATATTTCTTCAACCAATCGTCTATTGTTGCTAAGGCGTGGCACCTTATGCTGACCACCAACTTTGTCTTTACTCTTAAGCCATTCGAGAAATGTACCAGCAGGTAATTGTCTTACAATGGGCTTGCGTAGTAGTTTGCTGTGATATCGTTTGGCTTCGTAATCCGAATTCAATTCTTTAAGCTTTTCGTCTAATACATGTGCAAAGTAATGGATATCATCGGGCGCATGTTCAAACTCTACCAGCCATTCGTGTGCACCATTTTCAGTATCGTTAAAATAAATGGGGGCAGCCGTGTAATCAATTAAGGTTGAATTGGTGCGTGTACAAGCATGTGCTATTGCTTTTTCGGCATTATCAACAATAACCTCCTCGCCAAAGGCATTTATAAAGTGCGAGGTGCGTCCGGTAACTTTTATTCGATATGGACTAATACTTGTAAACGTGATGGTATCGCCAATCATATAGCGCCACAAGCCGCTATTGGTAGTTATAAGCATGGCATAATTAATACCGGTTTGTACTTCAGATAGGCCAATAGCTTTATCGTAATTATATGATAAATTTTCTTCGGGAATAAATTCGTAAAATATTCCATAATCCAACATCAGCAATAATTCGGTGCTATGCATCGAATCTTGAATTCCAAAAAAACCTTCAGATGCATTATAGGTTTCGAGGTAATTCATTTTTCGGGAAGGTATCAATTTTAGAAATTGATCCTTATACGGTTCGAAGTTTACAGCACCATGAACAAATAATTCCAGATTAGGCCATACTTCGCATATATTAGACTTTCCGGTCATATCAAGTATGTGGTGTAATAGTACCAAAGTCCAGGAGGGTACTCCACTTATGTTTGTAACATTTTCATTGATGGTTGTTTCGGCAATTTTTGAATTTTAGTTTCCCATTCATCCATTAAGGCAATTGATAAATCGGGAGTGCGGAATAGTTGAAACCACAATGGAAGATTTTGCATAATGATAGCACTGAGGTCGCCATAAAAGCTTTCGTTGCTAAACGAATTTAGTTGATGCGATCCTCCCAAGGAAAGCAGTTTGCCATTAAACAACTGCGACTCTGGATTATTGGAAAAGTATATGGCCAATAAATCTTTGCCGCCTTTAAAGTGACACTCCTCCATACACTCCTGAGTTACTGGTATAAACTTGCTTTTGTCGCTGGTGGTGCCTGATGATTTTGCAAACCATTTAGTTTCTGATGGCCATAGCAAGTTTTGCTCGCCCTCCATCAATCTTTTTATATAGGGCTTGAGCGATTCATAGGTTTGTACCGGAATGCGCTCTTTTAATTGGGCATGTGTTTTGATGCTTGCGAATTCGTATTCGCGTCCAAACTCTGTGCTGCGAGCGGTATTCAGAAGTTTACGCAGCCATTCTTCCTGCACATTGTGCGGGTATTTTAAGAATAATTCTATTTGATGAATTCTCTTTTTAATGAGCCACGATAACAACGAATTTATGATCGGCATAAAGGATAGATTGTTAGTGGCACTAAGTAAATAAAATATTTTAATGTGATGATTATGATTTTGAAAATTTAGTTTGCGAGCCCTATTTTCAATGCTAAGCTTAGCAGGCGGCATTGTTGATGAAAGGAAAATGTTAGCTATTTATTGCAAACCATAGATAGGGTGTATGTCTTTTATAAAAAGCATTCGTTAGCTCATGTAACGGAGGAACCTTGTCGCCTTGAAATTGAATTTGCTATCGCAGTGATTGTGCCTTTAAATAATGATTGTGTAATTTTGCCCCCGAAAAAATGACCAAATCATTTTCTTTTCTTATAACATAAAATTGATTGCATTTTTACTTAGCATATGTGTACCGTTACCTACTTACCTATAGATGCTGACTCGTACTTGCTTACAAGCAATCGCGATGAACACGTTGCTCGCAAACCGGCCTTGCCATTTGCCAAATATGAAATTCATGGTTCTGAAGTTTATTTTCCAAAAGATACGCATGCCCATGGCAGTTGGATTGCTCATAATAGAGGAGCCTTTACTCTATGTTTGCTCAATGGTGCTTTTGAGCCACATAAACATATGCCACCTTATCGATTGAGTCGCGGTATTATGTTGCTTGATTTTTTTGAACACAACAACACAGCTAAATTTATCCATAATTATCGGTTTAATGATATTGAACCTTTTACACTCATAGTAGTTGAGCAAGTGGGGAATAAAATTGCTTTAACTGAACTAAGATGGGATGGACAACAAATGCATCAGCGCGAGTTTAACAGCAGTGAACCAAAAATTTGGTCATCTGTAATGTTATACCCTCAACCGGTTATTGACTTGCGAGAAAAATGGTTTAATGAATGGCTACAACAACAAACCCATGAAACATATGATCGCATTACCGATTTTCATTTGTTTGCCGGTGATGGGCACCAAGCCCGCAATTTAGTTTTTAGAGATGGAATGAAACACACCGTTAGTATTAGCAGCATTCATGTGCAAGCAGACAAAAGCAAGTTGTGGTATCGTGATTTAATAACAAACAAAACTTTTATCAAAGAGGTTTCATAAATTGAGTTATCTCTTAAAAGCTATAATATGTTTTTATTAATAGCTCCAACCGCTGTTAAAACAAGGCAGAGCCATTTTTCTGTATTGGGTCTCTTGAAGCGATAGCTTATTTATAATAACCGCCACCATAACCGGCAGTAATATTTTTTTGGCTTACGGCATTTAAAATGATTCCAAAACCTTTCGAATCTTTCTTTTCTGCTACGTGATGTGCAACCTCAATAAAATCTTTTTTACTGTAATTTGCTTTCATTACAAACAAGGTAAGGTCAGCATACTTCATTAGCTCAAGTGCATCACTTATAAGCCCAACAGGAGCGGTATCAAACAAGATATAATCGTATTGTTGCTTGAGTTGATTAATCATCATATCCAATGCAGGATCAAGCAGAAGTTCGGATGCATTTGGAACGCGTGGGCCAGAAAGCATTACATCAAGGTTAGGTACTGAGCTTTCTTTTATCACACTTTTCAAATTTGCTTTACCCGACAAGAAAGTTGTAACACCGGTATCATTCTGCATATTGAAAGCATTGGCTTGCTTAGGCTTGTGCAAGTCAAGGTCGAGTAAGATTACTTTCTTTTTAGATTTGGCTAGGATGGTGCCGGTATTTACCGCACAAAAAGTTTTTCCTTCACTCGCAACGGTACTAGTAAACATGGCAATCTTGCAACCTTCTTTAGGCCCATAATGATTGAGGTTGCTACGTATTACCCTAAAGGCTTCGCTAGCAATTGACTGCGGATGCTTGTCAACCAGCATATACTCTTTTTCGGCTTCTTTGGTTTTTGCTATAACACCTAATATTGGTAAGGATGATAACTCTTTAATATCATCGCGAGAGGTTACATAATTATAATAAATGCTGCGGAAAAATATAGTCAACAACGATAAAGCAATTCCAATTCCGATACCGGAAACAAAAACTTTCATTGGGATAGGTCGTATCAAGCCCTGTGCTATAGCGGGTTCCAGAATAATACGGTCGGGGATGATAGCTGCTTTGGCCATAAGAGTTTGCGTGCGTGTTTCCATCAGGAAGGTGTACATCCTTTCTGTTAAAGCCTGATTGCGGGTTATGTTTTGAATGGTACGCTCTGCTTCAGGAATGTTTGATATGGCTCCTCCCAAACTGGCAATTTGCGACTTCAAAGAATTTATCTGTGTAACCAATGAGCGTCTTATTGTAATTACATTGGTTATCATTTGAGCTTTTAGGTTTCCTATTTGTCGCTCTACTTCTTTTACTTGCGGACTTGCAGCCGTGTACTGCAAATCATAGGTCTGTTTTAGCTGAATTTTTTGCTGCAATTCATTAAGTGTGCTTGATAGACCAACGTTATTTTGTGTCATCAAGATAGACGAAATAGCACTTACGTCTTCACCCTCATTATTCAATAGCTCGTTTAGGCGCTCAATGTTTTCGTATTCAACTTGTTTTCTGCTCAATTCGCTTTGCAACTGCATTTGCTGTTGCAATTTTGCATCCGCTACTCCTTCGGTAATTATTCCGGTTGACGATTTTTGTTGCGCTGCCATAATCGACACCTGCCCTAAGTTGCTTGTAACAATCTTTAACTCATCTTCAAGATAGTCTACCGTTTTTTCGTTTACTTCCTTCTTGGCCGAAATGGAATTTTCAATGTAAATTTCGGTCAGTCCTTTTAGGAAGTCTACAGCTCGGTCTTGCACCACATCTTCTACTTCGGCAATTATTGCCGAAGCATCTTTTTCTTGTGTAAATTTTAACGCCTTCCGGTAACGCGATATTAAATCCTGCTTTTCGTTAAAAACAAATTTGTATTTGACATTATTAAGGGAATTGTTTCCTTTTAGTATCTCATCATTTCCAATTACTGAAAATGAAAAACGTGGTGATTGCACTGCCTGACCAAAACTTACCGATTTATTAAATTCTCCATGTTCTTCGCTTAGCCATATGCGGCAAGTATTGTTTGAGTTTACTTGTATATTAAATGGCTTGTTGTAAAGTGTAGGATCTATTAATCTGCCTTCTATTATAAACGGTGTTCCATTATAAACTTCTACTGTCTTTATACGACCTTCAATATAATAGCTTACTTCCAGATTCAGTTTCTTAATGGCATCGCCAATCAGCCTGCGCGATGACAGCAAAAGTATCTCATTGGCCGACTCTATTTTTTCTGATTCGTTTTTGATTGTACCTTTAAAAGCATTTTCAAGAGCATTGTCTTGTTTCTTTAATAAAATGGTTGTGGTAGCGCCATAATATTTGGTCGATTTGTATAAAAATAGCACGGCAAACCCAATTCCCATAGCTATTAACAGGGCAAAAACGTACCAGTTTTTTATAAACAAACTGATCGTTTTCTTAATATCTTTTTGTTCAATAAGGTGCCCTCCGGGTCGGGGCATTGCAGTAGCCTGATTATTTTGCATAATTGTTTATCCTTTTAGCGTAGCCCAATATTCGAAGCTAAAATATTAATAATAACCTAAGTTTATATTTTAATATTTTACTCATACATTGGTTTTGAATAGAATAGCTTTTATTAATGAATTGGCAAAAGTAAAATTACAGGTTGATTTTCTGCATAGTCGCTAAATTTTCTTTCTATTTATTCAAAAAAAAGCAGTCCCGTTGTTTTGGAAACAAGCGGGACTGAACCATTACTAACCCTTAAATCTTAATACTTATGAGAATCTTTGTGTAAAATTTACACGTCCAAGCAGGAATCATAAATCGTGCCAAAGGAAGGTAAAAAATAGTTTTGCCATTCTGATTTTGCTCATATATTTGCAAGCTAAATCTACCTCTTACTTAAACAATACTTCTCCCGGTTTCTCCAGCAATTCGTATCCAAGTTTTAAGGGTGATTTACTCCAATTTGGTTCCACAAACCTAAATCATATTTATTTGATTTGCCTCCTGCAAAGGAGGCTTTTTTATTTCTTACCATAGCCGTTCTGTCATATTTCAATAATTTTTTAAGCCAGAATGAATTCTCTTCCGTAATATCAAAAATTAAAGCTAATTATACAGCGTTTGAATTCAAAGGATTATGCTTAAGATAAGCGCAATTTTGATTATGACCTGTATTTCGTTGCAGGTTACGGTACTTAATGCTCAGCAAGGCAATTTTCATCATTACTCAGCCAAGGATGGTATGAGTTTTTTGATTGTAAATGCCATTTACCAGGATAAACAAGGATTTATTTGGAGTGGAGGTTATGGTGGCCTCAATAAGTTAGACGGACGCTCGGTTACTAAATTCGGGCATCAGCAAGGGCTGTCAGATTATTATGTAAAAGATATTGTGGGTGATAGCCGTGGCAACCTTTGGATTGCCACCCCTGAAAAATTAAACAAGCTTAATGATGGTATATTTTCTATTTATAAATTACCCTTTAACAACATAACCAAACTTTATTGCGACAGCAATAATGTGCTTTGGGTAGAAGCGGCCAAAGATGCCGGGTACTTTTTCAATGAAAAGTTTTACAGCATAGAAAACTTAAAACACCTTACCATCAATAATTTTTACCAATGTAAGAATAACCAGATTTATATATGTGCCGATGAAGGTCTTTTTCAACTGACCTATTCATTCAAGGATGGGGGAATTACCAACATAAAAATTTCAATTCTCATGCAAGGAAAGGTAAATGATATAGGTATATATCAAAACCGGATTTACCTTGCTACCATTAATGGCTTGTTTACCGCCCTCGATTTTGTTTCGCCACAAAACTTTGAACTTATTGAGTCAATCACCAATATTAAGCGATTGGTTTTGCAAAAGAACGGCACTTTATGGATTGGAACCATAAAAGGACTACTAAGCTATCAGAACGGAGAGCTAATGATAGAAGAAGTAGATTTATATACCAACAGCAACCAAATTGTAAGTTTGTATGTAGACAATTCAGATGTATTGTGGGTAGGTACTTATTATGGAATGTACAGACATCGAGGTAGTTTGTTTCAGATTATTAATGAAAAGCAGGGGCTTTCTAACAGCAGTGTTTTTCCAATTTCAAAAGATACCAATGGAAATTTATGGATAGGTACACTTGATGGCTTAAACAAGCACGATGGAACCGATATAGAGCGATACGAGCATCCTGAATTTAAGGGCGACATGGTGAATGCGCTATTTATTGATGGAACTAACCTATACTGTGGTACCGATCAAGGGCTAAATATTATTCGAGGTGGTGCAACTTCTTTTATTTCAGGTACAGAATTAAAATTGGGCAACGACAGTGTTACCGCCATCTTGCTTGCCCACGATAAAACACTGTGGGTAGGGGGAAATAAAAAAATAACACGCATCCGTGGTAACGATACTTCCTCTTTTACTTTTAAAGCTGCCTCCGATTTTGATGTTTGGTATTTATTCGAAGACAAACAAAGGCGATTGTGGGCAGGAGGGTTTCCTAATATGGGCGTGTATTGTTTTGAAAAAGATGAATGGCATGAGATGTCAGACAAATTTGAATTGAAAGAAAAAACCGTACTTGCTATTGCCGAAGACAAAAGGGGAGCCATCTTACTGGCTACTTTTGAAGGTGTGGTGATGATGTATCAAAATCGAATTTTTCGATTTGATGAACGCAATGGACTCAACAGCGACTTTGTGTATACCATGGCTGTATATGATGATGAATTATGGGTGGGTACCAATCAGGGATTAAATAAAATAAATCTCCAGGCATTTTATGCCAATAATGAAATTGATATAACCTACTATGCATCCGAAGAAGGATTTTCGCCTCTTGAGTCTAATTCGTATGGGATATATAAAGATGCCGACACCATGTGGTTTGGTACCGTAAACGGGTTGGTGCGCTATGTGCCCCAACCTGAAATAAACAAGCTGCAGCAAAACTACACTCATGTTGTAAACATAAAGGTCAATTATCACGATACCTTAATACCACGAAATGCGATATTAGACTATAAGCATAATAATATTTCGTTTGAGTTTATTGGTATCGATTATTCCAATCCGTTTAAAGTAAAATACTCCTACATGCTGGAAGGGTTGCAAAACAAATGGTCGGAGGTAGACAATACCAACAATGCTTCGTTTACCAATTTACCGGCAGGCAAGTACACTTTCAAATTGCGAAGCCGAAGTAATACCGGCCGGTGGAATCCCATACCAACCACATTCAGTTTTGAGATTAAGCCACCTTTTTGGCGCACGTGGTGGTTTATCACCCTTGCCACTTTTTTAGTAATGGTTACCGTATACGTTTTATACAGGCGAAGAATAAATGGAATACGCGCACAAGCACGCCTAATGCAAAAAATTACCGAATCAGAACTGAAGGCACTGCGCTCGCAGATTAATCCTCATTTTATTTTTAATTCGTTAAATAGTATTCAGGCTTTTGTACTGAGCAATCAAAAAGAAGAAGCAAATAGATACTTAGCGCAGTTTGCCAGATTAATCAGGCAGATTTTAAACCATAGCCGATCTGAATTTGTCTCCATGCAGGATGAGTTAGAAATGCTTAATAATTACATTGCAATGGAATCTATTCGTTTTTCTAACAGGTTCACGGTAAACGTAAAGGTAGATTCTGATATCATTACCTCTAAAGTGATGATACCACCAATGATCATACAACCATTTGTTGAAAATGCTATTATACATGGCCTGTCGGCCAAGCAGGGTGATGGGTTGTTAGAGATAAACTTTTTAAAGGAAGACCACAATTACATTTTGGTTGAAATCAGGGATAATGGCGAGGGCATAAATTTTACAAAGGAGCGGATTTCGCCTTCAGCACATCGTTCGGTTGGACTAGCTGTTACTTTCGAACGTATCGAATCGCTTAATAAAGCCTATCCCGAACCCATCAAATGCGAGATTGTTGATTTATCACGTTCTCCTTCCGCCCATGGTACACTTGTGCGTATTGAGTTTCCTATGCACAATGAAGTAAATGCCTCCATCTGATTTTGTGAGTTATAGTTTACTCTAAAACGAAAAAGTTTTATGTAATTTGCTGTTCAATTAAATGTAGACAATGCGCACTATTTTACTTACAGGCAGCAATGGCCTATTGGGACAAAAAATAATTTATAATGCAGTTTCCAAACCGGAAATTAACTTAATAGCTACTGCCCGTGGTGCTAATCGCACCACCCTTAAAGCCGGCTATACTTATGCGCCACTCGACATTACCAACGAAGATGATATTAATAAACTTTTCGAAACTTATAAGCCACACATACTTATAAATACAGCTGCAGCAACCAATGTAGATGCCTGCGAAGTCAATAAGGAGGAAGCAACCTTATTAAATGTTACTGCGGTGCAGTATCTTGCCGAAGCATGCAAAAAATATCAAACACATTTTATTCACCTAAGCACTGATTTTGTTTTTGATGGAACAGCAGGACCCTATACAGAAACTGATAGGCCCAACCCACTTAGCCACTATGCAAAAACAAAGTGGGAGGGCGAACAGATTATCATTAATTCGCTTGTTAACTATGCCATTATACGTACCATCATCATCTATGGGGTGGTGGATGACGGGCAGCGCAGCAATATTGTACTGTGGGTAAAAAACTCACTCGAGCAGGGAAAGGAAATAAAAGTAATAACCGATCAATACCGGATGCCAACGCTTGCCGAAGACCTTGCCGAAGCTTGCATGCAATGCGCCATTCGCAATGCAAATGGTATATATCATATAAGCGGTAGAGAAATGATGAGCATTTGGGATGCTTGCCAACACGTGTGCAATTTTTTTGGACTCGATGGCAATCTAATGAAACCTGTAACCACTCAAATGTTACAACAGCCAGCGGCCCGACCACTTGTTACCGGTTTTATTATTGATAAAGCAATAACAGAGTTAGGTTACCAGCCACAATACTTTTTTGCAGGGTCTTGAAATAGTAAAGCAACAGCTCGAAGGATAATTTCTAGTTCCGGCTTTTTTTTATATCAAGTTTGAAAAATTACAACAACGGTAACGACAAAACCGTACGAAAGTTGAATTTTGTATTCATTATTTCTTCGCTGTGAAGCCCAATGCGCGGGTCATCATATTTTTCTGCAAGAAGTTGAAGACGCTCAAGCACAAGGTTTATTCCGGTAAGTTCGCTGCTCTGCTTTTCGGTTTCGGTGGTGTAAAAAATATTTCGTGCATCTCCGTTGTCTTCAAAAACAACTTTCAATAGGCCATTACTTTCTTTGATGGATATATCGAGTTTGCTATCTGCTTTTCGAGTCATAAAGCCTTGCCACAAAATATTATTAATAATTGGGTGTAACAGCATGGGTGGTATCTGTGTGTAGTCACTGTCAATAGAAGGTGCTACAGCAATTTTATAAGTAAAAAAATTATTCTGCCTAACTTGTTCCAGATTAATGTACTCTGCAGTTATAGCAAGGTCTTCGTGCAAGGTAACCGTTTCTTTATGCGCTACATTCATCACATTGCGCATTAGTCGCGAAAGTTTTATAACAACCTCATTTGCTTTTAACGTATTGCCCTCATTAATGAGGTATTGCAACACCGACAAGCAATTGAAAATAAAATGTGGATTCATTTGCGACTGCAACGACAGCATCTTAATTTCGGCAATACGAGTTTTGGCAGCTTCTAGTTGCAATCTGCTCTCTTGTGCATCGGCTTCAGTTATCACTCTATTAATTCGTATTGCAGACAGCGAGGCTATAGTTGTTAGTATGTATAAATGCTTTTCGTCAAAAAAGCCCTGTTTACTATGCTCGCAGTCAATTACACCAATCGTCTCATCGTTAAGTTTTATTGGAACGGCAATTTCTGAAAGGCGCATTTCATCATCCTGTATGTAACGCACATCTTTACGGGTATCATGAATAATTTCGGGCATGCCGGTGGCTGCTACCGTACCTACAATACCTTTACCAATTGGAATTTCTATCGGATTCAGAATTTCGTAATGTTCGGGACTTTTGGGACCAAAGGCTGCTTTTTGAATCAATACGTTTTTGTTTTTATCAAGCAGATAGATTACACAATCCTCAAAAGCGAGCCTGCTTATGCAATCTTTAGCCACGCCCCAGAGAACATCATCCACCGTGCTCCCATCAAGCATGCGTGAAGTAAAATAGTTAATGGATTGCTCCACTTCGAGCAGGTATTTGTAATCATGCTTTTTAAGTTGCATCTCCATAAGCGGTCAAAAGTAACGAGAAGCATTAAATAGATTATGCCACTTAATAAACAAAACGTGCCGTTTAGCAATTATACATGGCAGGCAAGATGTTATATGTAATTTTGGACGCAAATAAAAAAATTGTCCATTAACCTTTATGGGGAAGAAACTAATTGCAGTAATAACGGATGATGAGGAAATGCCTGCATTAAACCTTCAGCGCATGTTGCAACTGCATGTGCCGGCAGTAAAGCAAACCTATATTGCTTTGAGTGCTCTGGAGGCCAAGGCATTAATTGAGCAACACCAACCCGATCTTTTGTTTTTAGATGTTGAAATGCCTGTAAACACAGGTTTTGATTTGCTCAATATGATTGAACACAAAACATTTGAAGTGATTTTTACTACCGCCTATCAACACTATTCCATTAAGGCAATCAGATACAGTGCACTCGACTATCTTCTTAAGCCCATTGATGTGGATGAACTAAAAGCAGCTGTCGATCGTTATTTGGCTCGTCAGGATACCCTGCAACATCGTCAGCAATTTATAAATGGACTATTAGAAAACGTAAAACAAACCACCGAAAAGAATTTTAAGATCACCTTGCATACCAGCGAAGGGCTATTGTTTATTAAACCGGGAGATATCATGTATTGCAAAGCCGATGGAAGTTATACAATGTTCTATATGATAAATGACAAACGCATTATTGTATCTAAACCATTAAAGGAGTATGAGGAGTTATTGCGCGATCAGCCCGATTTTATTAGGCCTCACCGTTCATTCCTGGTGAATAGGGCATTTATAAAATCGGTGCAAAAGGAAGAACTGATATTACAAAATGATGTGCGTATCGAAATTGCACGAAGAAGAAAAATCGAAACGATTTCGAAACTTAATCCGTGATTTCAACTAAATATTAGTAAGGTATCAGTTTCATTTAACCAACCATCACTTAATCTTTACTTGTTTCTTACTAGTCGAATTTATTTTGCCATTGCCTTGCAATGTCAAATTTTGACGCCCTTTAATAGTAATAGTTGCCTTTTGTTTTAGTACAACAGTCGCATCCTGAATAATCAGTTGAGCATCTTCTTTGGTTTTTAGACTTGCACCTTTTTCAAGCACAAGTTGGCTTCCGGGCATTAGTATGAGTTTAGATTTTTTGTCAAGTAGTAGGTTGGCATTCTCTTGCAGCACAAACTTGCCACCTGCCGGTATAATGGCCACCGAAGCCGATGTAAATACGAATTGTCCATTCACAGTATCGGGTTTTATCGCGCGCGTGGGCGTAAGCCCACGCGTAATTTGCATGCTCTTGCCGGCAGCAAGTATTACGGGGTTTTGTTCATTAGCATCCACCGGAAACATAATCGTATCGGCACACCATCGTACATCATTTTCTATGGTATAGTCGTGGTTGCGTATTTTTATTTTTATGCTACCATCCATTTCCTGTTTAAGCATGTCGATGGATATGCCATTTAAGTAGGCAGTGTGTAGTTGTTGCCTACGGTTAGCTCCAAAATCGCTAACGGTAGCTGTATATGTTGGCGCAGTAGATGGATTAGTGCCTATTCCAATTTTGGTTTTTGTATAATAATTGAAGGGAACAGTAGCACTGCCAAAATTGGGAAGATTGCGAATAATGGTGTCACCTTGCTTTTGCACATTGGCATATACCAGGTCGGGCACATTAATGGAGGCATCCATGTTTAGGTTAAGTATGGGGTCTTCAAGTTGATGTGTTCCTGTAAGTGGATTCGAATAGTCTTGTTCAATAGTAAATGGTTTGTAGTAAACATCATTAATGCAATTGTTTTGCACCTTGTTGGTATCTATAAGGTAGTCATAGCTGCCACGGGCAGGCAATGGGCGCAGGTATTCGGCAAATCCTCCATATAAGTTTCCGCCTTCCAATTGGTCTTTGTCTATTTGCAAATACATATAGAGCCCCGGTTTGGCGCGCTCACGGCAGCCATCTTCTTCAAATTGAAATTTATCGAACAGGCTACCATTTTTTTGGGTAGCCTGATGATTTTCTATCCACAGATATTGCGCATACTGATTGCCAGGTATATAAGGAAGTTGCAAACGTATAGCATCACCTGTATTAACAAAGTCTCGAAGCAAGTAGGTTCCTTCACTGTTTTCACTTGCTTTAAAATCGGTGTTTACTTCGGTCTTTTGTTCGCTAAGGCAAGAGATATAATTTTCTTTGCCTGGTGCTTTCCATCCCAGGCGGTGACGGTCCCAGGCATTACACGTCATCAGCGATGCAAATGCACTGCTTATTACCGACCACATATGTTGAATTCCCATCTGATAGGTTCCATTACCGAATTTTTCTCCACCACCACCACTGTGAAAATTATTGTCACCAAAAAATAAATGTACATACTCATGTTTGGCAATGCCAAATGGCATTCCATTGTGCGCACCAAAAGTTGAAAAACTGCTCGCGGCACAACCTGCTATATTACCGCAATTGCCGGGCACTGCACGCCCATTGCCATCAGGTAAATTTACCAGATTGCGCAATATGAACATAACATGGTCTATTTTTATTGGCTTATCAGTACTTGGAGATATTTTAGGCATGCCAGGGTCGGTTAGAGT
This sequence comes from Bacteroidota bacterium, assembly GCA_016714535.1. Classification (NCBI taxonomy): domain Bacteria; kingdom Pseudomonadati; phylum Bacteroidota; species Bacteroidota bacterium. The sequence continues at coordinate 105,373 of JADKDR010000012.1, read as the reverse complement.
AACAAGGTCGAAGTCTTCAATGGTATTACCATGCATGGTAGTAAAACTGCTGTCAGCATTTATTTTCTCAATAATTTTTGTAACATGGTAAGCACCATCGGCCGCATTTTTTACTTCGCTTTCTTTTATGGTGATAACTTTGGGATAGTAATCGCCAAGCACCTTGTAATCGTTAAATGATGACTCGGCAAAAAAATTTGTCAGCTTTCCTTTTTTTAAATCGGTGGTATCATGACTTAGCAACTCATCTTTCCACTTAGGCAATTGATGTGCTCGCCAGTTTTCGAAGCCGGTAATTTTGCATGGATCTTTATCAGGGTTTACGTCATATTCCATTTCTGCATAAATTACCAGTATGCGCAAGGTGCCATGACAAGGTAATGTTTTTCCGTTGCGGCTATTGGCGGCTTTGTTGTATTGTGCCCGTATAGGATTTCCTGCAAGGAAAACCACGATAATAAAGAGTATTTTTTTTAAATGATTCATTTTTGATTTCTTAAATTTATAACACGCCCTTTCCAGGTATATTGTTTTCTTAATACATTTATTCCAATTGCCACAGAATAAAAAGGGTAAGCAAAAAATGTGCAGCAAAACGGAAATATGGCAAACTTAAGTTTGCCGGCAAATTTTGATGAGGCAATATACAACAGCCAATCTATTACAAACTTAATTAGAATAATTAAAACTGCATTGTTCCAGTTAGGTGTTAGTAATAATGCAAACGAAAAAAGCACGGCCACATTACCACAAAATATACTTATGCCGGGCAGGTACACATGCAACGGTACGGTATAATTTATTTTCCCAGCCCAACGGGTACGCTGATTAATCAGTTCAGAAATAGTAGTGACGCCCGATGTATAGACGACAGCGCTTTTATCAAATGCATAAGCTACAGCATCTAATTGCCTGCTTATTTCATAAAGCAGATGCACATCATCGCCACTGGGATTTTTATTTGCTAAAAATATTTGCTGTAACGATAGATATCTTTTTTTGTCAAACATCATGTTTGCACCGTTACACATCAATGGTTTACCTGCAAAAATACTGGCAGCAGTAAGACCTTGTAGCGAGGCCATTTCTATCGTTTGCATTTTTTCTAAGAGTGTTCCAGAATTTATACATACCGGGCCGGCAAGCAGCTTGCATTTAAATTCAACAAAGTAATGTGCCATACTTTGAAGCCAGTATTCACCCATTTGGCAGTCTGCATCGGTGCATACTATTACTTCGTGTGTGGCATGCGATATGCCATAAGCAACAGCTTGTTTTTTTCCTGATTGTTGTACATCGCTTAATTTCAAGATTTGAAATTTAGTCGGGAGATTATTTTGCAGCGCCTCATTTGACCTTGCAATACTATCATCTGTGCTGTTATCATCTACAACTATTATTTCGAATGGAGCATTGTACTTTTGTTTACATACAGCATTAATAAGGTTACTAATATGGCTTGCCTCATTGCGCATAGCCACTACGATGGATATGGCAGGATTTTGTGAAGCGTGGTTGCTTATTCTTTTTCGAATAAATATTTTAATGATATAAAATATCATCATGACCATATACAAGTATATGGCAAATGACAATATACCTATTACGATATTCATCAGGCTCTTTCGCTTTTTATACGCCAAATAAATAAAAGCCCGGCTATAGATGGCAAAGCCACATTTATTAACCACAATAGTAACGCAGCAGCAGCAGCCGAATTTCCATCGCCACCTAAGGTGCTAAAAACAAAGCTTGTAATACCTACACGTGCTACTAATTCTACCAATGCAAAGGATGGTATTGATGTAATTAGAAAAAAAGTTGCGGCACTTGCTGATACTAATTCAAGCAGGGGTAAAGGCATTGCATACGATAATAGCAATAACACAAATTGGATTGTAAAAACCAGAAATCTTAAAGTTGAAAGCAGAAACAAATACCCAACCTTACTTTTATTTATTTTTATCTTACGTACTTCTCTCCACGACTTAATAATTTTCTTTTTTGCAAAAACAAAAACTAAATAAAATAGAATGGTCGAAATCAATAGTGCTATCGTTATCCAAAAAACACTTGCGATAATTCCGGGAGCAATTTTAGCTTGTATAATATTTTTTAAAACAACTTTTTCGAAACAGAAATACATGCCGATACCGCCTATAAGAATGGTAGCTAATAATTGAGTCATGTTGCTGATGATAGTGAGCACAGCAGCCTGAACACGCCATGCCGATGGAACAACAAACATACGTCCGGCAAATTCGCCACTACGATTAGGCATTAACATACTTGAAGCGATGCCGATACAAATACCTTTAAAAGCCGTGCTGATTTTTATTCTAAATAATGGTTGCAAAGCTTTTTGCCATTTTATTGATTCGATGTAATAGTTTAATGCCATCAATACAACTGCTGCCAATGCCATTATCAGATTGAATTTTTTTGGGAAATAAAAAATGTTGACATGATCGCGAATCCACAATGTCAGAAACGCAATACACGAAATTGTAATAAGAGATTTTAAAACAAGCAGGAAGTTCTTATTACCGGATTGCATGTGGTTTTTGGATTAATAAAGGGAGACAATGTTACCCTGATAATCCTTTTTCAAAAAGCACACCAAAGGCGATAAACATCTTCAAAAGAGTTGTACAAAGGCACGGGTGCCATGCGCAATACTTCGGGTTCGCGCCAGTCAACTATTACACCATTATCAGCCAGATATTGATAAACCTTTTTACCGTTCTTTTTAATAATGAGCGAAAGCTGGCTACCACGTTCATTCTCATCGCGGGGTGTAATGATGGAAACCTTGTTTGAGAGGTTTAATTTTTGAATTACATCATCAATAATAAACTCAAGATAACCGGTAAGTAATTTACTTTTTGCCGTGAGGCGCAGCATCGTTGCTTCTTCATAGATATCCATACTTGCACGCAAGCAAGCCATGGCCATAATGGGAGCGTTGCTCAACTGCCATCCATCAGCACCCTCAGTAGGAATAAAATCATGAGGCATTTCGAAACGCGTATCAGGATTATTGCCCCACCACCCTGCCAATCGTGGCAAGTTGAAATTGCTACCATGATGCTGATGTACAAAGCATCCCGCAACTCCACCTGGACTGCTGTTCAAATATTTATAACTGCACCACACCGCAAAGTCTACATTCCACTTATGCAAGTCGAGCATAACATTGCCCGCAGCATGTGCCAAATCGAAACCACAGTATGCCCCTGCTTTGTGTGCCGCAAGGGTAATTTCTTTCATATTAAATAATTGTCCACTATAATAATTTACGCCTCCCAGTATGACCAACGCAAGCGATTCCTCGTTTTCGGCTATGGCTTTCAAAATATCTTCGGCACGTAATATATATTCTCCAGAGCGCGGAGTAAGTTCTATAATAGCGTCATCTTTTTCGAAGCCATGCAAAAACGCGTGCGACTGCACTGCATAACGATCAGAGGGAAATGCATTTGCTTCAATAATTATTTTGTACCGCTCAGCAGTTGGTACATAAAACGATACAAGCATTAAATGCAAATTGACCGTAAGCTGATTCATTATCACGACTTCTGACGGCAGTGCACCTACCAATCGCGAAGTGCTCTCGCGCAAAAAATTATGATATGGAAACCATGCATACTTTGCTCTAAAATGACCTTCTACGCCCAATGCAGCCCAGTCGTCTAACTCCTGGTTGATATATGCACGGGTTGTGCCTGGTTGCAATCCTAACGAGTTGCCACAAAAATATACTACCGTACTTCCATTATGTTGTGGAATAATAAACCGTTTTCGAAAGTCCTTTAAATTATCCTGCGCATCCATCTGTTGCGCAAATTCCATTGTATTATGATAGCTAAACATGCAGCAAAGATATATTCTTTATATAGAAAAAAATAAGCCAACCAAATACGAAGCAAATACAAGGTCAAATAAAGCATAAAAGCGGGGAGGGCAAGCCAGGCCAACGTACACCAACACCGGAATGGCGGCATTATATATTAGAACAAACGTAAGATGAGGTGTTGAATAAAATGCAATCGCAGCAAAAAGGAAGTTTATCATTAACAGGGCGAATGCTATCCTGGTAGATGGTGCGGTTCCAAGCCTTGTAGCAAAGGTTTTATAATGTAGCAGCGTATCTTTTTCTATATCTACAATATCATACGCAATCGAAAGTGTGAAAATTAGCGTTGCCATGTGCAACAAAAACATCGTAGGCTGTCTAAGCATAGTTAAGTCTGCCATTTGTTGTGGAATAACTATGCAGCAAATACACCAGGTTGCAGCGATAGCAAAGGGCTTTGCCCACCATGTTTTTTTCAGATAAAATTTATTGGAGGGGTTGAGGTAGAAGTAACCGGTAATAAGCGGTACTGCTATACTAAGCGATAGCTGCCATGAATAATTTATATAGCCAATTGAAATTATAAAGATGGCAACACCTAAGAGCAACCATTTTGCAGTTGGAAAATGTTGGAGCAACTGCGTAACTGCTTTTTTACTAACGGGGTAATAAATAATAAAAGTAAAAATAAGAAGGGCGCAGCTATAGGCATAGTTGGGGGCAAACTGATTGTATTGTGCAACCACAAGACAGAAAAAAAAGGCAGCAATTGATACCAGTAAAGCATGCATGATTGCAGGTAGTTGTTTTGCTGCAAACATGTACACGTTGCTTTATTCTACTACAACGGCAGTTCCATAACAAAGCACTTCGGTTATACCGTTCATTACTTCGTTGGCATCGTAGCGCATATTGATTATTGCGTTTGCACCAACCGACTCAGCATGTTGAATCATCATACCAAAAGCTTCTTCGCGAGTTTTTTCGCAAAGTTCGGTGTAAATAGAAATTTGCCCGCCTATCAATGATTGAAGACCTCCTGCAATGTTTCCAAATATGCTGCGCGAGCGCACGGTAATGCCGCGCACTACTCCTAAATGCTTATTAATCTTATAGCCTTCTAAATGTGTAGAGGTGGTAATTAATTTACGATCCATTTTAATTTTATTATTTAAGGTTAGAAAATATTACTGCAAATGTTGTAACACCCACTGCAAATCCAATACCTCCCAACATGAGCGATTTTTGGGTTTTCATTTTTCGTGCTTTGTACTGATAGCCATATTTAAAATATTCATTATTGATATGGAGAGGTGCTTGTGGATGGTCGTAAGGAATTTTTGGATCGAATCTGCCGCTAATTAACGAATATACCGGAGGCAGCACCACTCCGTATATTGCTAGTATGCCGCTTGAAAATCCAACTGCTGCGCTTGCTATATTATTGCCCTTGCTTTTATACGTTCTTATGGCAAATTGTTCTCCTTCTACAAACTCACGCATTTCTTCTATGGTTAAATCGCCTTCAGTTGTGTCGGGATTATAGATAATTTGTTCTATGCCAGTCACTGTATCTATCACCGAAAAAACACGATACATATCTACTTTTTTTGCTTTGGTTGAATCGGTAGTTTTGTACAATGCATTTTCACCAACAAGTGAAAAAGTAGCCGCTGTGCGCTCTTTGCCATTAAGCAATAGTATCTTTTTTTGCGCAGCACAATTTTGCAATACAAATAAAGAGATGAAGCATATAGTTAGAAACTTGATCATACCTCGCAGTTTAGTTGGCAAATATGTTGTTTTTAATGCCGTGTTTTTATTGCCGTTCAAATATTAATTAACAATAATTGTGCTGTAAAAGTGAGGTAGGCACAATAATGTCGATAGCTATTTCGAAGCTAAACAACCTTCAGGTTGTTTTTTACATGCGGGTTTCCCTGTTGTACCAACTTAGGCCACACGCATTTTATTTAGATTAGCTTGTTGCAGTTTGCTTGCAACATAATCATCATTGATGGTTAGCAATTGAATGTTTTTATTTTTTTCGCTTGGCAACTCATACATAGCATCTAACATTACTGCTTCGCAAATAGAACGTAACCCACGTGCTCCTAATTTAAATTCGATAGCCTTATCAACTATTAAGTCGAGGGCTGCCTCATCAAAATCAAGTTTGATTTTTTCCATGTCGAAAAGTTGCTGATACTGTTTAATCAACGCATTTTTTGGTTCGGTTAAGATGGCCCGCAGTGCTGCCCTGTCAAGAGGTTCGAGCGCAGTAATTACCGGAAGCCGGCCGATAAGTTCAGGTATCAGTCCAAAAGTTTTTAAGTCGGTTGGTGCCAGGTATTTATATAGGTTTTCTTTATCTATACTTTCGGTATCCTTTTGCTTATTAAACCCAAGTGAATGTGTGTTTAACCTGCGTTGAATTATTTTATCAATACCAACAAAAGCACCACCACATATAAAAAGGATGTTTTCAGAATTCACAGCAATCATCTTTTGTTCGGGATGCTTGCGACCACCATATGGAGGCACATTGATAATAGACCCTTCAAGCAATTTCAATAGACCTTGTTGCACCCCTTCGCCACTTACATCACGTGTAATAGAAGGGTTATCACCCTTACGGGCAATTTTATCAATTTCGTCAATATATACAATGCCGCGCTCAGCGGCAGCCACATCAAAATCAGCAGCTTGTAACAAGCGCGAGAGCACACTCTCTACATCTTCGCCCACATATCCAGCTTCGGTAATTACCGTGGCATCAGCTATACAAAATGGTACATTTAATATTTTTGCAATGGTACGCGCCAGCAAGGTTTTGCCTGTTCCCGTTTCGCCAACAACAATGATATTTGATTTATCAATGTCAACTTCGGTTTTAGATTTCGATTTGTAATTTATGCGTTTGTAATGATTATAAACCGCTACCGACAATACTTTCTTTGCCTGATTTTGTCCAATAACAAATTGATCGAGGTGCTGTTTAATATCGGTAGGTTTCAGTAGAAGATTTTGTGCAAATGATTTATGGCTTTTTGATAAAGTTTCTTCTTTTAATAAATTGGCTGCATGCCCCACACACTCCGAACATATGTTACCTGTTTGACCTGCAATTAATATCGTGTTAGGCCCCTTATCGCGTCCACAAAAACTGCACTTGTCGTCTGCTGTATTTTTATTTTTCATCCTGTTTTCTTTCTCCTTATTATTTCATGTTTCAGCACGCAAAGGTGCTATTTTTTAATGCCAATTCAAATGGGTTGCCTGCTTCTTAATTAATCATCAGGTTGCAGCCTCGTAAGTCGCTGTATTCTAGTCGTCCAAGTATTTCAAACGTGTTATCGTAATGGATTTTTCCGATATCCTGCGTTTGCAAAAAAGCGCATGAATAGACATTAGCCAAATCAATAATTTGAATACCACCCGTTTCTTCAGGCTTACATTTAGTAAAGGGATCATTCAGTTGATACGTTAATACGTGCATCCAAGGCGGGCATTTAAACTTGCCTAGGCCGCTCGAGTATGCCTGACTAAGTAGTTCGGTCATGCCATATTCCGAATGTATGGTGCTGCAACCAAAGGCTTGTTGCAATTGCCGATGCACTTGCTCGCGCAAGAGTTCTTGCCGTTTACCTTTCATGCCTCCGGTTTCCATTATAATCACATTTTCTAATGTTTGTGGAAACTGCTCGGCAAGGTCGAGCAAGGCATACGTTACACCCAACAAAATGGTGTTTACTCCTTTGCTGTTCATTTCCTTAAGAACCGATGCCAGCGTTTTATAATTATCAAGATAAAAGCCACTTGCTGTATGGTTGCTTCTTTTTATTAATTCATTACACATATACACCAGTGACGAAGATTCTCTTTCCAAATAAGATGGAAGCAGGCATAGAAAACAATAGTCGCCAGGGTTGCCATAAAAATGCGTAAAGCAGTTAATAAAGGAATCCATGTATAACCTTACATCAGCCACACCATGTTTGCTCACACCAGTGCCGGAGGTTGACGAACTTTCGAAAGTGATTTCTGCCTCACGTCCATTTGCAAGTACCTGATGTGTTTTAAAAAATTGTACCGGCATAAATGGTATATCATCAATGGATGTAATTTGTTCGGGCTTTTTATTTAATAGCGAAAGGTATTTTGCATACACGGGAACATGCTTCGCTTGATAATGGAATAGCTCCATTGCAGCAACTTCAAAATCTAATGAAGTGCCGAAAATATTTTTTGTAAAAACCGTGCTATCAAAATTCAAAATCAGGAACGTATATTATCTATGTTATAGTGTAAGCCTTTGTTTTCATTATTTATCATTGCAGACTTTACAACGATATAAGCTACATTAATCAGATTACGCAGTTCACATAATCTTTGTGATACCACCGTGCGGCCATACAAGGCCTCGGTCTCTCCATATATAATGCGTAAGCGGTCCATGGCTCGCTTTAGCCGCTGATTGCTCCTTACTATGCCCACATAATTGCTCATCACATTTTGAAGCTCGTGCATGTTTTCGGTAATCAAAACCATTTCGTTGGGTTGCGTAGTTCCTTCGGCATTCCAATCGGGGACTTCGTTTTTAAATTGCATGGTATTAAAAAAAGATAGCGAATGCATAGCTGCGCGATGCGAAAAAACTACTGCTTCGAGCAAGGAATTAGATGCAAGTCGGTTGGCACCATGCAAACCGGTGCTTGCACATTCGCCTACTGCATACAACGAAGTTATGTTGCTTAACCCATGCTCATCAACCTTTATACCTCCACACATATAGTGACAGGCAGGTACCACAGGTATCATATCTTTAGCACAATCTATTCCTATGCTCAGACATTTGTTATAAATATTGGGAAAGTGTTCTTTAAATTTTTCGATGTCAGTATGCCTGCAATCGAGAAACATATTTGGCTCACCGCGTTTTTTCATTTCATTATCAATGGCACGTGCTACTATATCGCGTGGGGCCAGAGATTTGCGCTCATCATACAAATGCATAAACTCGTTGCCTTCTTCGTTTTTTAATATCCCACCAAAGCCACGCACTGCTTCGCTAATGAGGAAACATGGATTATCGCCCGCATTATACAATGCTGTTGGGTGAAACTGTATATATTCCATTCCTGCCACCGTGCCTTTGGCACGGTATACCATGGCAACTCCATCTCCGGTAGCAATTTTTGGATTGGTTGTGGTTTTATATACATGCCCTGCGCCTCCCGTGGCCATCAAGGTTACGCGTGCAAGTATGGTATCAATTTCATTGGTGTTAAGATTTAATGCATACACACCATAACATTCTATTCCCGGTGTGCCGCGTTTTACGTCAACACCCAGGTGATGTTGTGTAATTACATCAATGGCAAAGTAGTGTGTTACCAATTCAATGTTTGGATGGGCATGCACACGCTCGAGTAAGGTCTGTTCAATTTCGTAACCGGTAATATCTTTGTGATGTAGTATGCGATGCTCACTATGCCCACCTTCCATGGCAAGGTCGTAGGTGCCATCGTGCTTCTTGTCAAACTCTGTTCCCCATTGTATCAGTTCCTGTACACGTTCGCTGCCTTCGGTAACAACTATGCGTACAATGTGCTCATCACATTCACCATCGCCAGCTATCAGGGTGTCTGTTATATGTTTTTCGAAACTATCGGAAGCAACCGTAACAGCAGCAATGCCTCCCTGCGCATATTTGGTATTCGATTCGTCTTCGTTGGCTTTGGTTATGATTAGCACCTTCCCCTTGTCCGCCACTTTGAGCGAATAGGTGAGGCCAGCAATTCCACTGCCTATAACCAAAAAATCAACTTGTCTTCTTTTTCCAGCCATAATTAATTTGAATGTGCAATAATAGTTTTTTGTTGGGGAAGTTGGTAAGGCGAATTGCCATTGATGTATTGATAATAATTCTTCTAATAAAAAAATAACCATAACCCCTTGGTTAAGAACAGTTGGCAACGTGTCAGGTAATTGCACCGATCCTTCATGGCTTGGCGACCTTTTTGCAGGGCAATGCGAATGGAGCACAAATGGATGGCCTGATGTAAATGGTGATGTGGGCGAACATTTTTTTCCTGAAATTGAAACAGTATTTGTCAAACAATTTGACAATACTGATAATTACGATCCAATATATAACTCTTACCTTAATATTTCCAATCAATTGCCTAAATGGGGGAATGTAAATATCAATGCTGGTTTCCAATATTTTCAATATGGATTAAATGATGTAAATATTCTATCAACAAACTATCCTGCATTAGTTGCTTTTCCCAATACAATACTTCGATTAGAAGATACATGGTCGGCAATAATGAGTCATGAAAATTGTGCCGGTAACGCTCAAATAATAACACAAATAATTAATACGGAACCACAAAAGTTGCTTAATGTGTCTCTCAAGAATCAAATAGAAATAAAGATTGAACCAAATCCTATAACAGAAACGGGAACAGTTACTATTAAAAATACCTTAGATGAAAAGATGGTTGATAATAGAATATACAATATGGTTGGGGAAGATTGTAGTAGTGATTTCGAATTATCAATTTCCGGAGCAAAAGGCACTCTAAGCATTCTGCGATTAAAAGCTGTTACAGGTCATTATATATTAAGAGTTATAACTGAGCGGAATGTAATCAACATACCGTTTCAATTAAATTAATTTCAGTTTATGAAACGCTCAAATATTAATATTGCTGTAATAATAGGACTATCATGCCTAATTTTTTTTTCAATCAATTTAGCGCAAGCCCAACAAATTACATTTGCTAAAATGTATCCTTATATTGGTTCAAAAGAACCATACCAATTTATTGAGCTTCCAGACTCTAGTTTTGTAATTATTGGTATCGCATTAGATTCAGCTGGATATGACTTTTTACTTCGCGTTGATAAATTCGGAGACTTGATTTGGAAGAAGAAGTACTATTATTTACCAGGATTTTTAGCTGGAATTCAACTTTACCAAGATACATTACTCTTGGCAACTGGTATGTATTACCATCAACCTCCGAATAGTCAGCATACATTTACATTACTAAATTTTAATGGGGATTCAATTTGGACAAATACAAATTCGGTTAAAACAAATTATGTTAGTCGCCTAATCGAGTGCAGCGATGGTGGATATTTAACTACCTCTGCATGTGATGGCACTCCGAATGTACATAAGTTTGATTCGTTGTTAAATATGGAATGGTTTAATACAGTATTTTGTTATTTGGGTATTGGCTCCATGCAGGATTTTGATGGAAATTTTATTACCTATGGTGCTGGATTTTTCGATCCGGATAGTAATTACTATATCACCAAGCTCGATAATTTTGGAAATGTTCTTTGGGAACGTGAATTAGGCAATTCTCCTGTATGGGATCTGGATTTGTATTCGGTTGACGGTGGCTGCATGTTACCCGATAGCAATTATTTGTTTTGCACAAATGGGAACGATTGGCAGCTAATGAAAGTAAATAGATACAATGGTGATACTATGTGGACAAAGAGGTATTCATTTTTGATAGTACCAAATGGCATTAATCATAGCTCTGCACATACTTTATTTGCTCAATATTCAAATGATAGGTATATTACTTTTCGAAATAGAAAATTGGGAATGATTAATGCCAATGGTGATTCACTTTGGTCGGTAAATACTGGCTTAGACTTTGGAAAACAATCGCTCAAGCCAACTCATGATGGAGGAATAGCCTTGTTAGGTCTAATGTACGATGCGAATTGGGAATTGCAAATAACCTTAATAAAATTTGACTCCCTCGGCAACACCATTTTCACCAATCAAATAGAATTGCCACAGCAAGATGAGGTGAGTGCGTTTCCAAACCCTGCAAATGAGTATGTAACTTTTGCATTGCCAACTGCCATGCAAAGCAGGCAAGTAACCCTTACCATATACGATGGAATTGGCAATCAAATTCTAAAAGGCACTTATACTGTTGGAGAGGCTGTAGATATCAGTCATGTGCCAAATGGCCTTTATATTGCCACACTAAGCAATAACGAGATACAAAGGCAAGTGAAATTTGTGGTATTAAAACAGTGATTCTGATAATTTGCTCAAAAAAAAAATTTTTGAAAGTGCAGATGTCAATTGATGATTTAAGAAATTTTGGCTTTGCGTGAAAACCAAAATTATACACCAATAAAATTATTTTCCCAACTCATCACTTACCTCCTGATACACCTTATGCATGAGTACTGGATGCGAAGTGTAAAAGCTCATATTATTTTCAAATTGGGCAGGGGTAATTTTGTGTTTTTCAAACACGAATTTATAAACTCCCGGGGCAAGGCTGCGAGCATTGGTTGTATCCTGATTGCGAAGCGAAATGGCCGCTTCTGCCATTTGCAAATCTTTTAAAAGAGCTACCATCTGCTCTTGTTTTAGTATGTCGGGAGGAATAACGTTTTCTTTTTCAACCTGATTGTTGCCACAAGCGCAAAGAAAAAAAGCACAAAGCAAGAAGAGTGGACGCAATTTCTTTTGCATGATTAACGATTAAATGTTAAGCGCTCACCGGTGTTGCCTTCTACTATGTTACCATTACTGTATACCAGGTTGCCATTGACTAAGGTGTGCACGACCGATGCTCCAAAAGTTTGACCCTCAAAGGGCGACCAGTTGCATTTGTATAAAATATTTTCCCTGGTTACGGTACTTGGTTTATTCATGTCTATCAATACCATATCTGCAAAGTATCCTTCGCGCAAAAAACCGCGTTTTTCAATTTGAAAGCATTGGGCAGGAGCATGACAAAACTTTTCAACCACTTGCCCCAGCGTTAGTTTACCTTGTTGCATGCAATGAAGCATGGCCGGCAGCGCATGTTGCACCAACGGCCCGCCTGATGGTGCATTCCAATAGGGCATATTTTTTTCGTCAATCGTATGTGGGGCATGGTCGGTAGCAAGTACATCAATGTGGTTATCCAACAACGCTTGCCATATTGCAGTGCGGTCTTCTTCTGTTTTTATAGAAGGGTTCCATTTTATAAAATTCTTTTTTGTTGCATAATCCTTATCACTAAACCACAAGTGATGTATACATGCTTCGGCAGTAATTCTTTTTTGCGATAAAGGAATGGTATTATCAAAAAGACTTGTTTCTTCTTTCGTACTTATATGCAGTATGTGGAGGCGTGTATTGTGTTTTTTGGCCAGGTTAATTGTTCGGCTGCTGCTTAGGTAGCAGGCCTGGTGATTACGTACCAATGGGTGTATGCGGGCATCGGCAGCATCGCCATATTTTTGTTTAAGTTCTTCGGTGCAACTGCGAATGGTATGCTCATCTTCGCAATGGGTAGCAATAAGCATATCTACTTTCGAAAAAATATTTTCAAGCACATCTTCATTATCCACCAACAAATTACCCGTAGACGAACCCATAAATATTTTTATCCCGCACACATTTTTTTTATCCGTTTTTAGCAGCTCTTCCAAATTATCATTTGATGTGCCCATAAAAAAAGAATAATTGACTAGCGAAGAGGTTGAGGCCAGATCATATTTTTGTTGTAATAGTTGCTGTGTAAATACTGGCGGTTGCGTGTTTGGCATTTCCATAAAAGAGGTGATGCCTCCTGCAGCAGCAGCACGCGATTCGGTATAAAGGTTTGCTTTATGTGTTAGTCCCGGTTCGCGAAAGTGCACCTGATCATCAATACAACCGGGTATTAGCACCAGATTTTCGGCATCTATCTCTGTAGCTGCTTCAGGTAACGAAATGGACGAGTCAATTTTTTCTATAATACCATTTTGCACCAGAACATCGCCATAAAATGACCGACCCTCATTTACAATTTGAGCATTACGAATTATTTTCTTTATCATTTTAATCTCAGTCTTTCAACAGGTTCATTTTTTATAAGATGGTTGGTTACTATTTCTTCTACATCGTCTAGTTGCACATTGGCATAATAAATTCCATCGGGATATACTACAATGGTTGGTCCGGTATCACAAGCGTCTAGGCAGCCGGCCCTTTGTGTACGTATAGGATAGTCTATACCATGTTTCTTGATAGAAGCTTTAAATGCCTGCACCAATTGCATTCCATGCTCATTGCCGCAACTTTTGCGAGCGCCTTCTTCGCGTTGGTTGGCACAAATAAAAATATGCTTTTCAAATTTCATTTATCTAAAAATTGTTTTGTTGTGCAGCAAATGTAATATTTGCTGTTGAAGCACGTATCATATTTTGTGCTTTTACTATCGGTTATGAGAAAATGGATCATATTCTTATGTCAGACTATCACCTTAGTTTGTCTTACTACGTTTTGTATAGCGCAATTTAAAAAGGAGAAATTTTTTACATCGACCCTGGCAATAAATTCTTCTTACTCCATGCCTTTGACCAACAATGCAGAAAAAGTTATAACAGAGCATCGTACTGCGCTCAACGTGATGATTCCCTTGATTAATCATGTGCGCAAAGGGTCTGATGCCGGACGTTTTTCTATCAAGAGCCTCCAATTGGCAGTGCGCGCAGGTTTTATTCAACCTCGCTATGCAGCAACTTTTCTTACACACGATTTATATCAGTTAAGAGTCGGATTGCGATTTATTTATTTCAAAGGTGGAAAAAACCTGTTCGTAGGCGGGGCCAGCGTTGTGCAACAAGGCGATCAAGTTGTTGTGCGTCAGGCGCAAATAAACTACAATGGTTATTTACTATGGCATGGCAGGATTTCCAATTCGTTCGGTATTAACGCAGGTATTGTTTGTAGCGAAAATAATCCCGGTATTCCTTGTTTGCCGCTACTTGGCTTTTATGTCAGGAAGTATCCCTTTTCATTGAATGCGTTTTTTCCGCGAAGCATTTCTGCGGCAGTACAGTTAAACGATAATCTTGAACTTGCTCTTAATGCACAGTTTTTGGGTTATAACATTGATTTGCACCGCGAATATTATAAAAATGAAAATTTTTCTACCACTGGGTTTTTGCACAGGCAATTAGTTATTTCATCGGGAACAGAAATTACCATTGCTAAGGGCCGAATAGTAACACCAATGATTGGTTATGCAATATTGCAGCGGGTTAGGTTCAACAATGGAATAGACAACACAAACAAAAACATGCTCAACAATGTGGTGTTTTCTCTATCGATAGCTTTGGGTAAAAGATACCAAAGTGAAAGCACAGATGCATTTAAGTTTTTGAGAAGTTTTGGAGTAGGGCACCGTAGTTTTCTAAACGCTATTGAATAAGAAAATCCTGCCAAAGGCAGGACTTCAATCGTTTCTTATAACAGGCAACAAGTAGTTACCTTACGCTTTATTAATTAAGCGTAGATTCACTTGTAATTTCTGCGGTAAATAATTTCGATATGGGGCAATTGGCTTTAGCTTCTGCTACACAGGCTTCAAACTTTTCTTTGTCAATACCCGGCACGGTAGCATTTACTATCAAATGACTTTTTGTTACAGCACCATTGTCAAGTGTTATTTCGCAACGTGTATTGATTGCGTCAGGCGTAAAGCCTGCCGCACCTAGCACAAAACTCAATTTCATGCTAAAACATCCTGCATGAGCCGCAGCTACTAACTCTTCGGGATTGGTGCCTGTACCTTCGGCAAATCGCGAATTGTAACTGTATTGCATATTGTCTATTGCTCCACTTTGTGTGCTAACGGTTCCACTTCCTTCTTTACCGCTGCCATTCCAAACAGCATTTGCATTTCTAACCATCGTTTATATTTTTTATTTTACTGTTTTAAATAATCCGTTTAACTCTGCATTTATCTTATCAATTATTGCTCCCATGTCTTCGGGATTATCTGCAAAGTTTATTTCATCTATGTCTATTACCATTAACTTTCCTAAATCGTATTGCGAAATCCATGCTTCGTAACGTTCGTTAAGTCGCTTAAGATAATCGATGCGTATATTATTTTCATACGAACGGCCACGCTTTTGAATTTGATTAACCAAAGCAGGAACCGATCCTCGCAAGTAAATCATTAAATCGGGAGGCTTAATAAAACTGCTCATCAGACTAAACAATTCAAGGTAGTTGTTATAGTCGCGCGTAGTCATCAGTCCCATGGCATGCAGGTTAGGCGCAAATATGTAAGCATCTTCGTAAATGGTGCGATCTTGTATAACCGTTTTGTTACTTTTACTAAAGTTGATCACTTGTCGGAAACGGCTGTTAAGAAAGAATACCTGAAGGTTGAACGACCAGCGTTGCATGTCTTCGTAAAAGTCGGTGAGGTAAGGATTGTTGTCAACAGCCTCATAGTGTGGCTCCCACTTCATATTCTTAGCCAACATACTAGTTAAGGTGGTTTTGCCACTACCAATGTTGCCTGCTACTGCAATATGCATATGCTATTTTAAATTTATAAGGTTTACAAAAAGACGAATTGAGCGTCTTTTAAAATTCGGGGTGACGAAGTAAAAAAAAATCACATAGGTGCGCAAAGATTGTTAGAAACTAATTTTCGTGGCCATGCTATAAACTGCGTATGAAACAGCCATAATTAGCCATATAAACAGTCAGCATCATGGATAATCGCTGTTTATTTGGAATAGAAATATTAAAATTAAAATTTTAATTTATTTCATCCATACAGGGTGCAAAAAAACGGCTACCTTGAAATAGTCAATCCCTGCTTATAAACCTGTAAGCATCGTTGCCTGGCTGCAGTATGCTCTATTACTGGCTTTGCATACGTTAATTCCGAAAATTCGGGCACCCATTTTTTTATGTAAGAAAGTTGAGGGTCAAATTTTTTAGTTTGTTCGTAGGGACTGAAAATACGGAAATAGGGAGCAGCATCAACTCCACATCCCGCTGCCCATTGCCATCCTCCGTTATTACTGGCCAGTTCAAAGTCGAGTAGTTTGTTTGCAAAATAGGATTCGCCCCAGCGCCAATCTGTTAACAGGTGTTTGGTCAGGAAACTTGCTGTAATCATGCGTACGCGATTATGCATATGCCCGGTTGCATTCAACTCACGCATACCTGCATCTACAATGGGATAGCCGGTATTGCCTGTGCACCATGCTTCAAAGTGTTTTTCGTTATTTATCCAAGTTATCTGATCATAATTGGACTTAAACGAATTGTGCTCCACATGCGGAAAATGATGCAGTATCATCATATAGAATTCTCTCCAAATCAATTCGTTTTGATATACGTGATTAAGTTGCATGGCTTCGCACATCAATTGTCTAATGCTGATGGTGCCAAAGCGCAAGTGTAAACTCAGCCGCGAGGTGCCTTCTATTCCAGGATAATTGCGCGTTTCATCATACGTTTTAATTAATTGCTTTTTCGTATTGCGCGATGGAAATTTTATTGCAGTTTTATGAAAGCCCATTTCATGCAATTCAGGAATTGGTTGTTGGCTTGTTTTTAAAAAATTATGAAACAGCGTTTCTGTTTTATGCGATTGTAAATGCGAAGCATTTACTAACTTGAGGTACTTGTTTTTGTAAGGTGTGAAAACGGTGTAGGGGGTACCATCATCTTTAAGCACTTCATTTTTTTCAAGTATTACCTGATCCTTATATGTTTGAAATCTGATATTTTTAGATTTTAGGAAATCACCAATTTCATTGTCGCGCGAGGTAGCATAAGGTTCATAATCATGATTCGTGAAAACTGCTTTCACTTCATAAGACGATATTATTTGTTTTAATGCTTCGAGTGGAGTTCCGTATGCAACATGCAAACTGCTTTCAATTTGTTTAAGTTGTTGGTTTAATGCTGTGAGTTCATTATGAATAAAATGAACACGTGCATCGTGCTTGTCAGCTAATTTATTCAATATGTTTTTATCGAAAATAAAAACCGGCAAAACGGGCATGCCAGATTGCAGTGCATGAAATAATGCTGCATTATCTTGTAATCGTAAATCACGCCTTAGCCACCACAGAGCTATTTCTTGCATATTCTTTCTTTAAAGTTTATTGAGATTTCAACCAAGGAACATATTCGTTATTTGTATTGTTTATCTTTTGATTCAGAATGATAAGGCACACTTACAATATTTCTAAAATGAAAATTTAAATTAAGCCTGCGAAAAGTAAATACTGAAACTACTTTTCGTTTTTAATAAGGTCGCGCAATGCAACCGACAAATCGGCAAACGAAAATCGAAATCCGGCATTTATCAATTTATCAGGTTTCACTACAAGGCTTTGTAACAGCAACAGTGCGCGTTCCTGCAAGATTAGTTTAAGAGCAACGGCCGGAGCCGGTATGCAAAAAAAACTGGTTTTTAAAGCCATTAAGTTTTTAATAATGGTTTTGTTGGTAGCTGTTTCGGGCGAAACACAATTGTAGGGCCCAATCATGTTTTCATTTTCGATAGCGAAAATGAATGCATTACACACATCATCTATATGCACCCATGGAGTTTGCATATTTCCATTATCAAAGGTGACACCTGTAAATAAGTTAAATGTTCGAAGCATTTCGTACAAAGCACCTCCCTTTGTAGTAAACACAATGCCCAAGCGCAAGGCCACTTTTCTTAACTGAGTAGTTGCGTTTAAGTTAGCATCTTCCCACATCCGGCACGAATCGCTTAAGAAGTCTCCCGATGTAAAAGCATCCTGCTCGCTTACTTCGTTGCGCGACTTTATACCATATGCACCAGTAGCTGAAGTAGAAATAAAATTCTTAACAGGAATATTTTTTTTCTGAATATAAGCATGCAGCAGTTTAATGCCATCGACCCGCGAATCGATAATTTCTTTTTTACGCTGATCGGTCCAACGTTTGTCTACAATGCCGCAGCCATTAAGAGCAATTACCGTATTAACATTTTCAAAGGCATTTTCTTCAATCTGCCTCTTGGTTACATTCCATTCAAATACCTTAACATCCGGAAAGCTTTTGCCTGTGTGCGAAAGCCAATGCACCGTGTAACCTTTGCAAGCAGCAGTTGAGTAAGCCTTGAGCCTACAAGCCCTGAGCCTCCGGCTATTAATACAGTATGTGGCATAATATGATTTATTATAAACCCAACAAACGTATATACAAAAGGTTTGAAACACTTGAATTAATAATGAATATGTGCTGATTGTAAATAGGGCTTGCATTTTTTTATAGGTTGCGTGTGTATTCTTTGATGATTAAATGCAAGGGCGCACGGAGACACGGAGGAACACGGAGAATTTCTTTTTATATTTAGAGGTCACTGTTTTTTGTTGGTTGCATAAGTATAAACATTTCGTCCTGCAGGGACTTTATATTTTTTTCTTTTCATTTTATATTAAGATGCTAACTTGCTTGCGTTTTAATGGCTAAGTAAAAAATCATAGAGCTCCGTAGGAGCGACCTGTTAATTGAATGAATCAACACCCCTGTTGTTTAGCTCCGTAGGAGCGACACCGTTTTTTGCGAAAATGCATTCAATTATAGAATCAATTTAATAGAAGTTATTTGGTGGGCCATAAATTTCTTGCAATTCTTAGAGCATAGTGGCTGATTGTTGTATGTTGAAAATCCTTATAAGCTTGATAGTTTTCAAACCCACTTATGAATGAGATGATGCATGATTTTTTGACACTTTGGTCATTTGTCACTGCACTAATTTTTTTATTTTCACGACCAAATTATTGATTTTGTTGAAAATGGAGATTAGTCAGTTAGTCCTAAGTAACGAAATAAATTTTCACTGGTGATATCGCACCGATGAATAGTAAGCAAAAAAATAAGCGGGAAATATTTACCTAATCACAGACTTAAAAACATGAATCGTATTTCCATCGTTTATTGTTACATTGTAAATTCCGGATGCAAATGTTGTTGTATTAATTCTGAAATTCGATTCATTCGACTGCTGCACAGTAATTATTTTTCCTAACGCGTCTATAACGGTAATCGTATATGTTTGTTTCGAATTGAGGCCGCTAATAATTATTTCATTGTCAGTATTGAAGGCCGATGGCACTTCCTGATGGTTAAAATCTAATGTTACCACATTGCTGAAACTCACCCTTCCATCAATATCTGTTTGCATTATCTTGTAATAATTTCTTCCGTTAAAAGGATGTTGGTCTTCATATTGATAGTTGCTGATTACTAAACCACCTGTGGCAATTTTGTAATCTATCGACTGATAATTAATTCCATTATTGCTCCGTTGCAATTGATAGGATTGAGTCATATCGTTTTCGATGGCACTCCATTTCAAAAGCACATGTTCTTGCTCCTTGGTAGCTGTGAAGGTTAGCCAGGTAACTGGTAATGGCGTTGGATCTATTAAGCCGAGCGTAAATGGCGAAAAATTGGAAACAAAGGTAGAAGTTAATGTCCCCTTAGTTACATTTCCAGTAAAGGCGGTTTGCCCTTCGCTTTCCCAATCAGTACCATTATGCCTGGCTACAACTAAATTGGCAGTAGGCGTAAATACCGAACTATATGTATCTTCCCAATATAGCGTTACCTTGGGAGTATCGGTTCCATTCTCGCGGTCAATTATCCAGTATTCTAAATTGCTCACGTTTATCAATGGCGATATCATAGTATACGTGCCATATCCGGTTTTAAAGTACTCAGCAGAGAATTCTGCATTTATTGCCGAAGGAGCACTTATAGCTGCACGGGCACATCGCGCACTTTTTCCAATTGGAAATATAAAGGCATCATTGCCACGCTTATGCACGCGGCCGGCTACGTAGCTGTTTATGTTATTAAAAGTTGAAGTAGCATCATCAAAAAAACCAACCACATCGGTAGCCAGCGAAACAGGGTTAACTATGCCATTTACAAAATTAAAATCGCCACCAATATGCAAAGATCCATTAATGGCCATATTGCCTAACGGATTATCAAGTATTACTCTTCCGAAAACTTCAACTCCGGATACTGTGGCAGCCATGGTTTGTAGCGTGTTTCCCAAAAAATGTACAGCGCCATTGCCACATTGAAAATTTGTCATTCCGGTGGTATTGGTCCAGTTACCAAGCAAATATATTTGACCATCGTTGGTGCCATTGTTTCCATCATCCATATCCAATTGTCCGGTTAGGTTAATAGATAAATTTCCATTTACTTGTAAACGATCATTGTTATCACCGGCTAATTGCACTTTCCAACCACTGATAGTAAGATTTTTACATTGAGCCAGGTTATAAAACTTTGCAGCTGTAGTAGGGTAGGCGCTTATATCTATGTGGCAATTATTATAGGCGGTAGTTGGTATGGTTACATCAATGCTTGGGTCTGGCACAATTAATCCTTCCCAGTTGCGACAGTTAAACCAGTCATTGTTAAGATCGCCAACCCAAAATCCGGCAGGGTTACCGGCAACCAAAGAAAATACTTTGCCTGTAGCTGAGGCTGTAAAACCGGTCCAATCTTCGGTAACGTCAAGACATGCGGTAGATGCAGGAGTGCCCCAGTTAGCAGTATTCATAATAGCTCCAAGCAGCGATCGTTGCGAACCGGTATGCGTTGCACTATTCATATAATAATACACCTCGCGGTTAGTAGCGCTCTCAAGATTAAAGCATTCTATGTCATCTGGCAACCGCGAAACGCGGTTTGCTCCACCATTGCCGGCTGATACGGGCGATGTAATCGGAACCCATGCCGCTTTATTGGTAAGACCAAAAAGTACTTTTCCTGCAAATAAATTATATCTGTCTACAGTAGCTGTTCCAAAGGCTGTGAAGGTTCCCTGACCAACGAATATCTGATCGGGATCGTTGCTTGAAATATTGCAAAGGCTATTAGCTGTTGTAGAGAAATTTGATAAAAATGATGTGCCATTTAATCGGATATTAAACGGAGTACCTCCCAACGTGTTTATGGCCCATATGGTTCCTTTGGCAATATTACCAGGCCCATTCCAGGTGAAGTTGATATAAGCAGGATCCATATATGCACTATCACCGGGACCAAACCACCTATTGGTTCTGGTATTGGCGGGTGCTCCGGCCTCAAATCGTGAGTTGATTATTTTAAATTGAGTGCCGGGAGTTACATCAACAAAATTGGTGAGGTAATATATATCTGTAGCTGTGTTGGTACCACATCCTACACCTGTTCCAAATTTCGAATCGTAACCTATTAAAACTAAATCGCCAGGCAGAAATACAGTTCCAGTAGCGGCAACTATAGTAAGTATGGCTGCATTTGAATATACAGTAGCTGCACAACCATTAAGTACACATCGGTATTGAAAATTGTTCATCGCAGCAGTTACTCCATTAATGAATAATGTATGTGATGTGACCCCAGTATATGGTGGAACATTCGTGAGGTTAGTCCATGATGAACCACCATTTATGCTTTCTTGCCATTGATACGTTGCTGCATTTGGCGAGTTAACATAAAAGAAAACATTACTGCCCGCTGTAGATGCACTGTTAGCAGGCTGTGAGGTTATGGTTGGCGTGGTGCCTACACTTAAAATAGCCGCATTGGATGTTGATGAGCACCCTCCGGCAGTTACTACACAACGGTATCTGTAGTTATTCAAACCTACAGTGGCCGCAGTAATGTCCATTGTGCTATTAGTTACATTGGAGTATGGCGCTATATTGCCTAAGTTAGAGTAAGAAATTCCACCATTGGTGCTTACCTGCCATTGATAAGTAGGAGTGGGGTCGGTGCAAAAAGTTGCAAACTGTACATTACCGCCAGCACATGTGCCGGTGTTAGCCGGTTGTAAGGTAATGGTTGGTAAAGTACATGGCACATATACAGAGCCATTTAACGTGAAATCATCAATACGAATGGTTCCGCCAGCACTCGCTGTACTTACTGTAAGCGTTACGGTAACGGTGCCAGTAAGTCCTGTAAAACCAGTACAAGTGAGCGAGCCTGTATTTGCTGCTGATGTTGGCACCGTGCCTGCTGTAACATTGGTACCATTAATGCTTAATGCATAATTTTGATAACCTGTAGCGCTGCGTACCCGCCAAAAGCTGCAACTCGTAATATCGCATGCATAGCCAGCAGCAACATTAAATGTGAGGTTAATATTTAGTGCCGAAGTACTGGGCGCAGGAAACGCCAAAGCAGCACCAGTGCTTCCAGCAGTAAAACTGTAGGTTGCTCCCACAGCTTGCCATTGTGAAGTATTCAAATTGGCATCAATAACAGGAGGTGCTACCGTATAAGGATTTGCTTGAGCACCCGTTGTGGTGCCAAAGTTATGCTGGTATATTATTTGTGAAAAAGAAAATGTTGAAGATAAAAGGAACATCAAGCACAAAGCATTTAGCTTTCGAAAAATAGTATCTATTTTAGTGTTCTTCATTAGTTGTTTTACCTAGCAAGTTGAGGACCATTATAAACCTCCAAATCTCGTGCCTGACAATGGAGTTTTATTGGTACCAAAAGTACTACTTTGCAATTAAACCATTGTGTTTAGTACATTAATAAATTATGAACACTTAAACCAGCAATAATGATTAGAAGTAGCAATTATTTTGGATGAAAAAGGAGCGTAAGAAAAATCCTAATTACTCTGCTGAAATTATAATTAGAAAAACTATTATTTGCCACAGATACATTAACTCACGGCCTGCACTAACGTAAATCTATTTTCAATTTTTTGTAAAACAGGGCGCTTCCCACGCAGGTAATTAAATTTAAATAGTGCAATGGGAAATACAAGCATCTGCCATTATTTGTTTTTTTCTATCCTCATGCCAAAATCCGAAATACCATAAAGCGGATTGATACGCATGCCTTGGGTAAATTTAAATTTGTAGGTGCCCTTGTATTTAAAGCGCACATTTTCGGCAAACAGGATTCGATTATCATGTAAGTCGCCCAGTCCGCTTCCCAGCCATCGGCCATGCGAATCGGCAAGTTCGCACTCTATCGTATCCATATCGCTGTTGCCATTGGGCAAGGTAGTTTCCAAAAACAGGTAAAGGTTCGAAAATTTGTAATCGTGCGAATTCCTGATATTAAGGTAAATATTATACGTGTTGCTGTCGCTCAGAACCTTAACCGCAAATTCAAGCGGCTTGTCTGCGCTCCAGCTTTTATCAGCAATGGGTGCATAGGTTTCAAATAATAATTCTTTTTCGCACGAAATTAAAAACAAGCTCATAATAAGTACTCCAAAGGAGCAAGAGACAAAGCGCGACTGAGTTTTCAAAAATGTAATCATTTACTCTTTATCTGCATCGGGTGGAATAATACGTTGTCTGCTATTGTTGGCAGGATTATTAGTTGGCTGATTAGCTGCAGGCTTAGGCTGTTGAGGCGGCTGTTGCACTTGTGGCTTAGGAGGTTGCGTTGTTCTGGGCTCATTCCTTGGCGGCTGTTGTGGCTTCGGCTGATTTGCCGGAGGTGTTTGTGGCTTGGCATGATTTGCAGCAGGTGTTTGCGAACTTTGGCCAGGATTGTTTTGTTTAGCACCAGGTTGAGGTGGTGGCCTACGCTCCTGTTGCTGCTGTGGACGGTTTCTATTACCTTGTTGCTGATTTCGTTGCGGTGGTCCGCCTTGTTGGGGCCTTTCAGGACTTTTTATAGTGGCAGGAAGTTTCAATTCTCCACCTTCTTTGGGCTTATTTTGTGGTGGCCTTGGCACCGATGATTGTCCCGGACTCGATTCTGTCCTCGTATCTTTAAAGCGTGACGTTTGCTCCGGATTTCTCTTCTTTTTCTTTTTCTTTTTCAATTTATCCATCCGGGTAATGCTATCCTGACCTACCACATTTTCATAATCCGGTGTATATTCTTCTTCTTCAAAGTCGGCCTCCTCTACAAGATCACTGATTTTTTTGCCCGATTTGTTTATGGCAATAAGTTCCTTTACCCGCTCTACACTTATCGGTATCCATTTGCCTAAAGTGGTAAACGATGAGCCTTCGCCATCGCCTCCCAATTTTATTTCCTGGGCATACCACATAATTCCTCTGAATATATCAGTCTTGATGTGGCGAGCCAATCCTTGCTCGGTGTGCAGTGCCACATTGGTGTCTGGAAAATCTTTGATAGCATCTATGTAACTATCTAGTTCATAATTGAGGCAGCATTTTAATTTACCACACTGACCTGCAAGTTTAAGTGGGTTGAGCGAAAGGTTTTGATATCGTGCTGCTGAGGTTGTTACCGCTTTAAAGTCAGTAAGCCAGGTACTACAGCACAATTCACGTCCGCAAGAACCAATACCACCCAAGCGGCTTGCTTCCTGACGCATTCCTATCTGACGCATTTCTATGCGCACTTTAAATTTATCGGCAAGGCGTTTTATTAATTCGCGAAAATCAACACGATCATCGGCTGTATAAAAAAAAGTAGCCTTTTTGCCATCGCCTTGGTATTCTACATCGCTTAGTTTCATTGAGAGGCCAAGTTCAAGAGCTGCCTTTCGCGCTACATGCATCGTATCATGTTCTTTTTCTTTTACTTCATTCCACTTGGCAAGGTCGCCTTCTTTAGCGGTACGGTAAAGTGTCTTTACATCTGCCGATGATTCATCTACCCGTTTGCGTTTCATTTGCATCCGAACCAGTTCGCCTTTCAGGCTCACTACTCCTATATCATGTCCCGGATTGCCTTCTACAGCTACTACATCCCCTTCTTTGAGGGCTAAATTATTGGTATTACGGTAATACTCCTTGCGGCTTCCTTTAAATCGTACTTCAACTATCGAAAAAGGCTCTTGTCCGGTTGGCAGTTCCATATCGGCCAGCCAATTATATACGTTTAGTTTATTACATCCGCTGGTACCGCAAGTTCCATTGTTTTTGCATCCTGCAGGCGACCCTTGGTCGCCTGTGGTTGCACACGTTCCACATCCCATCTTGCTATTTTGTACTTTTTATTCAAAATTAAATTTATATAGATTGAAAATTGACCAAGCAATTTTCTACGATGCGCAAATATAGATTATTAATTTAATTGGAGTCAATTAGAGGCAGACTTGGCATAAAACTAGGAACAAAAACATTTATATGTAATTGTTTACCAGTGGTTTCATCGGTGCTCTACTTGCTCTTTTACAAATGTTTAAATCATAAAAAAAACCTGCACCAATAATTTTATGATGCAGGTTTTAAATATTATTAAGCTATATAAATTACTCGCTGGTGTCTTCTTTCAAGGTTCTTTTAATCAAAGTAAATATTATTCAACTTAGTTTTACATATGAATAAGTTGAGAGACAAGTGCAACCTATAGGATCACCGGCAAAGAACTTACAACTTCACTACCTTTTTACTTACACTTTCAATATTTACAACATATACACCTGGTGGCCAATTCTGAGTTTCAATCATAATGGAGTTTGATTTAGAAAATGAAATTGACTTTTGCTCCATTTTTCGCCCATGCATATCATGTATCTGTATTTGATAATTTTTGTTTTTTGGATTTTGAAGTGTAATATACAATAAATCCAAAGCAGGATTTGGATATAGATTAATACTTGCAAGGTTTAGCTCATCTACCTGTGCGGGATTAGCGATAAACCATTTGGCAACCCAGATGTCGCCACGAGGCCAACCCAATGCATAGTTTGCAGTATCAAACATAGGTATACCAACATCATTGTTGTTGATCTTGATTTTAGCAGCTAAAATAAAAGTGCTGTCAGACAAGGCAATAATATTTGGTGTATCATCATACCCATCGGTTCCAAGTGTTTTATCCCACAATATATTAAATGCTGAGTCCATACGGACCAACCATATATCATAATTATTTGTGTTCTGCAGATTGGTGCCTATGCGATTTTCGCTTTTTTCAAAACTTGCATTTGAATTTGATTTTAAAGCAATCAAGTATCCTTTATCGTTCAATTCAATTATTTGCATGATTGCATCATTTAGCTCTCCACCAAATCTTTTTTCTTTAATAATGTGTCCATCAGAAGTGTCTATTTTGTAAAGCCATGCATTAAATGCGCCACGGGGTGTCGTATCAGCTACTCCATCATTGCATGGGTAGAAATTACCGTTAAGGGAAGACAAACCTAACGATGCCCCTATTACTACTTCTCCGTCCGAATTCATCATGCCACAATTTGGATGGTCTTCTGCTTTTAAACATCCATATCTTTTATCCCAAATTTTTTTCCCGGAAGAATCAATTTTTAATAGCCAATTATCACCTTTAAAATAACTGGGGTCAAATTTTGAAGAAAATGAAGAGTCGCTTACATCACCCGATTTTTGTCCATTCGTGTAATTAAGTAAAAGATACTGTTCATTTGATAGTGCAATAACTTCATAGGGAAACTCCGAATAGAAACTCCCATATTTTTGATCCCAAATTTTATTGCCTGCACTATCAATTTTTACAAGCCAAATATCCTCGAGAATTCCTATGGCACTATCAGATACGTCTTTGTTAGGAGCATACGCATTTGAAAATCCTCCAATTAATACGCTTCCGTCTGGTGCTGTTGCCCCATTGTAGAACACATCAAATGATTTACTGCCATATCGTTTGTCCCAGATAATATTACTATCCAAATCTAATTCTAATGTCCATGTATCGCCCTTAGAGTCATAGCGGTTCTGAGTTTTTTCGCAACTCATATCCGAATTAGAACCACCAGTTACTATAATCTTATCTTTTGCACTATTTAACATTATACAATTGGCATGTTCGCCTAATTCTCCACCAAGGGTCCGATTCCAAAGTATGTTTCCATTTGTGTCTATCTTTACCAGCCACATATCAGTAATTGCAATGGAATCCTGAATATAGCAATTTGGATCGGTTTTATTACCTGATGCCGCGTTTGATAGGCTCGTGGACATAATATAGACATCACCATTTTTATCTTGCATCATATATTGAGGACCAATATTTAACTCTTCCCCTTGGCTGCCAAGCATTACTTCCCATTCTTTTACTAAAATAGGTACTTGGGCTAAAATGTTGCATGGCAATATATAGCAGCATATCATAATACTGCCCCAAACTATTTTTTTCATAATTTGATGAGTTTAACCTTTTGTGAAAGGCCATCTCTATTGAGAAAACTTAAAAATGATATACCAGGTTCTATTCTTTCCTTGGTCGCACTTAAATCTGCAACATTATTGCAAAGCAGTTTGCCCTGTATATCAATCCATGCCACATCTCCTGCTATTTCGTTGAAAAACATTGGTGTAAAATTATCATACAACATCTCGCTCGATATAGGTAATCCAGTATTATTGCCAACAAAATGGCCATGTTTCAAATGTTCAAATGAAAGTACTTCTTTATGGCAGATTGTAAACTGAGTTTCATTAGCAAATGAATACATAAACTTTTCACTTAATTCACCTGATACCGAAATGGCGTCAGTGTTGTCATTTATTGCAGTTGATACCCGATAAAAATTATAATTAGGTGTAAAACCCACATCTCGTGTAAAAGGTCGCCCATTTGAATTATGAGCGTAAAAGGATGCAACAATATTTTGGGTACTGCTTAAGTGATGCACAAATGCAATACACATTATTTGTAAATCGTTTGGATTGGTTGAACCACTTTTTCTTTCATATGATACTACTGGATTATGATTTATTATGAAAAAAGGATTTAAATTCGCATTTGAGTTAATATCGGGAAGAAATTGTTGAGATTGACTTAGAAAAAACTCAGACAATCCATCTGTATAATTATTTTCTGTAAAAGTAACAATAGGATTAGGGTTTGGGAAGTTGGTAGCATAATCATAAAAACAAGTTACCCCTGCAATATCAAATGATTGTGGATTATTAAGGTAATTATGTTTCTCATAAACTACTGTAAATCCTTCTTGCAAATTATTAAAGTTGCCATTTCGTCTATTACATGCTATACGAGGATTTGCAAACTGACACCAGTACGCTGGCAATGCAAAGGTGATGTACTGTAATACATCCGGCATAGGAGTAAATACGCACATCCCAAATTTATCAAATTTCATTTCTTGTGAGATTCAAAGTGATTGTATGGCAGTTGGCTCGCTTAAACATTGACCTCCTTCAAAGGTAATTTTAACTTGCCCAGGATTGTTATTAGATATAGGTAAATCCATAACGGATACATCTGGTCGTAAATATGGATATTGAACTAAATTTCCATTAGCATCTTTAAATTGAGGAAATTGATAATTAGTCATGCACACTACGACTGTGTTGGATACCGCATTAAATGCACCTGCAGCACCTTTTACCACTATATTGGGGTTTAGGTTCTCATCCCACACTATAAAAAAATGCTCGTGTTGGTCACTATCAATATTTATAGTAGATACAACAGGACCCAACTGTGTTGTGGACACATGAGTCCACACATGAGTAATGATATCAAACTTTAAAATCATTAAATGACCAAATGATGGAAACCCTTCAGTATATGCAACAAGCGCATGCCAATTATTATTACGTTGCATTAAACATACATCTGGAGTGGAAAAGCTAGTATTTACTGGCAATGGAGCAATTCCAGAAATTACGGTTGAAGTAGTTAAGTTTGTAAAAGTATATCCCAAGCCTTGCCCATTTGTTGCTTCCCATACTGTTACTGCCATTTCATACTTCGTACCTTCTATAGTTTCAGATTGAATGTCATTTCCCGTGCGGCTGGAATTAGCCTGTTGGATAATCGGGTAATTAGTTTCATTAATTGTTGCTGGCTGAAATTGTGCAACCATCACGTTTGAAATTAAACTAAGAGCAACTAAGATTGCCCCTGTAAGTGTTCTACCATTTTGTTTGATGTCCTTTTTCAAAATTAATTAGTTTATAGATAGAATTCGTAAAGCTAACAAAGAATTTGACAAGTATTGATCTTATTAAATGCATACGACTTAATGTATTGTTTTCCATATATATAATTAGATAGCTGATGGTCATAAAAAAAACCTGCACCAATAATTTTATGATGCAGGTTTTAAATTTTATTAGGCTTTATAAATTACTCGCTGGTGTCTTCTTTCTTGGCTTTTTTCACTCCTAAATCAAACAATAATGAAAAACGTAATGTGTTCTCTAGCGGATGACGTTGTTGTGTTGGAATCAGGTAAGCGAAATCTAGTCCGAATATATTGTACTTTAATCCTGCACCAAGTGTAAAAAATCTGCGGTTACCTTTTAACTTATGCTCGTAAAAGTATCCTGCACGAAATGCAAATTGTTTATCGTACCAATACTCAAATCCTGTACTGATATTAATTTCATTCATTTCTTCTTTAAATCCTCCCGGGGCATCGCTAAAGGAGCCAAATATGCCCGAAGCAACACTACGGTTTGGATCTTTACCAGCAACAATTTGTGCCGAACCAGATCCTGTATCAGAGTATATTGGTGGTGTAGGAACTAATAGCTTGTTGAAATCGAGCATAAATCCAACTTCGTTAAACTCATTAATGTTCACACGCAGGGCACCTCCCAGGCGCAAATTGATAGGAATAAAATCTTTTGTGCCGGTTTCGCTATACGATATTTTTCCGCCTATATTACTGATATTAAATCCAAAGGCGAGCGTTCCATCTTTTTTGCCCAAATCGGTTTCCTTTTCATAATAGCCACTTAAATCTGCTGCCATGGTGCGCCCCGGACGGGTCTGTGTGCCTTGCACTTCGATACCTCCGGTTAGATTTGAATTAACATAGCGCAATGATACCCCTCCCGAAAAATACTCACTAAGTTTGCGTGAGTAGGCAACATCTACAGCAAATTCATTAGGATTAAACTGGCCCGTAACATTTCCAACTATATCGGTAAAGGTAATGTTGCCAAGCGAAAAATATAGAAGCGAAGCAGCAAGTGCCTGATTTTCGTCTATCTGCTTATAGCCACTTAAGTAGCCAAGGGTGATGTCAGGTACCAATTGACGCAACCATGGGGTATAGCTAATTCCAAAACCTGCTTTTTGCTTAGCAAAAGAAAGTTTGGCAGGATTCCAGTGGATAGAATTGATATCGGGAGTAGAAGCTGCACCTACTTCTCCCATACCACCGGCTCGCGAGTCGGGGCCTATCAATAAAAAGGGAACTGCTGTTGTAATGGTGTTTATCTGGCCTGTTAACTGGCTGGTAGTAAGTGTGCTGCTTTGAGCAAAACTGCCTTTAGTAAACATGGCAATACATATACCCAACCAGATTTTTTTCTTCAACGAATTCATAGTTTTTTTATTTCTGTTTTATAAACGATTGTTTTCTCAATCGGACAATTTCTTTTAACTACTATATAGATTATCAAATGGTGAAAGCGGAGCGCAAATATAAACTAAATTAACAAATAACATTGGAATGTAATAATTCAAATTTGTTCTTGCTTTGCAAAAGGTTAATGACTACCAATAAGCTTTCGATTTGTAATTAATAAACTGTTAAGCAGTAAGTTTATTGTTTCGTTACCATTTTTTTTTGTCAGCAACAAATAAGTTTTTGCTGATCAAGGAAAGGTACTTTGCTTGTCATTCCAGTTTGCAGGCAATATCGTACATCATCTTCAATATGCAAGTTAGCCAAACGCTTACGGTGCGATGAATTGTCGAGAAAGGCGTACAGGTCTCCTTTAGCCATGTTGTACAAATGGCGAGCAGCTATAGCTGCATCGCGCATATCACTCTGACCAAAATGGGAATGCAGTTTTTCGACCACACATCCTGCTAGCAAGGTGTCTTCGAGGTTAAAACTGTTTTTCCATCCTGAGCATAAGCAAATTACCTTTTTATTTTGTTGAAGTAAATAATCGCATAGTGCATCCACATTTAAAAAACTGCCTATCACTACTCCGGCTGCATTTTTTGCAGCATTAATAGCCTGTGTGCCGTTGGTAGTGGTTAAGGCAATTTTACTTCCTTTTATCCTGTCCTCCATATAGCTAAATGGAGAGTTGCCCAAATCGAAGCCTTCAATTTTTTCGCCATGACGCTCAGCTCCAATAAGGTATCCCTTGGCTTTGTAGGCAAGGCTTTCTTCTACCGTGCGCACAGGAATAATTTCTGTTGCACCATATTCAAAGGCTATACACATGCTACTCGTAGCTCGCAATATATCGATAACCACTACAATGGCATCGTCTGATTGCATAAGAGGAAACAGCGCTGGAGTAAGGCAAACATCTAAGACTGGTCTATGCATACGATTTTGAATTTTATTAAAAAATTAACCGGCTAAAAATGGAATTTTGGTTACCATTGCTTTTAGTTTTTTATCGCGCACGGCAATAAAGATTTCGCTTCCTTGCATTACAAAAGCGGGAGTAACATAACCCATACCAATGGCTTTTTGCAATACAGGCGATTGTGTGCCCGAGGTTACACGACCTATTAAGTCGCCTGCACCGTTATATATTTCGTAATTGTGGCGCGGAATACCTTTATCAATCATTTCAAATCCGACCAATTTTTTATCAACACCTGCTTGTTTTTGCTTCTGTAGTGATTCGCTGTTTACAAAGGTTTTGGTAAATTTAGTAATCCAGCCCAAACCGGCTTCAATAGGTGATGTAGTATCATCTATGTCATTACCATAGAGGCAAAATCCCATTTCTAATCGTAGCGTATCGCGACAGCCAAGACCACACGGTTTTATGTTATATTCTGCACCGGCTTCTATAATGGCATTCCATATAGTTGAGGCATGTGCATTGTCAAAATATACTTCGAAGCCCCCGGCTCCGGTATAACCCGTGTTTGAAATAAGAATGTTTTCGAGGCCGCAAATAATTCCCTTGCTGAAGTGGTAGTAAGGAATGTTGTAAAGATCCATTTCGGTAAGCTTTTGTAAAAGCTTGATGGCATTGGGGCCCTGCACTGCAAGCAGCGATGTTTTGTCGCTTATGTTGTGCATCTCTACATTCCATTTGTTTAGCGATTGCAGATGATTCCAATCTTTTTCAATATTACTGGCATTAACTACCACCATATATGTTTTACTATCTATACGGTATACCAATAAGTCATCCACAATGCCGCCCATAGCATTGGGCAGGCAGGAGTACTGTACTTTGCCATCTTCGAGTTTGCTTACATCGTTGGATGTTGCATATTGAAGCAAATCAAAGGCGTGTT
Organism: Bacteroidota bacterium; assembly: GCA_016714535.1. Classification (NCBI taxonomy): domain Bacteria; kingdom Pseudomonadati; phylum Bacteroidota; species Bacteroidota bacterium. The sequence continues at coordinate 72,548 of JADKDR010000012.1, read as the reverse complement.
CTCCCTTTAGGATAAACTCGCCCATGTGCGAAACATCAAAAATGCCTACACTATTGCGCACTGCAAGATGTTCTGCGTTTATGCCCTCATATTGCACAGGCATGTTATAGCCTGCAAAAGGTACCATTTTGGCACCAAGGCTTATATGAATATCGGTAAAGGCAGTATTTTTCATTTATTGGTTTTTATTTTTGTTTGGGGCGGCAAATATATCATACCCCTGCAATTAATAAAACTTACGGCTGTTTAATTGGGATTCTGGTTTAAATTTAGCGAACTGTTTAAGATTTATCTAGCTCTTTTCTTAGAGCAAATTTTCCATTTAAAGACATATTATATTCCACAAAACAAGCTCCGTTGATAAAATCAATTGCCTTAACGGTAGCGCTGCTAAGGCCATCAAAACATGCATTGATAATAAAAAACACGATTAATGTAAATTCAAAATTTAAATCTTTACTGACTCTTTATCTTCTATATTCGCGCTCCATTTTATTTAAGTATGCTAGCTCCGGGACGATTACATTTTATGCCTGTAAGTTTTAAACTGGTGTTTTATTTCACCATGTTTTTTTCATTTACCATAGCAGGTAGCCTGGTGGCGGGTTTTATTATTCAGCTTATTTATGGCATTAATCCATTTCTAGAAGCAACTGCATTAAAGGATTTTAATAATCCCCAATCGAGAAATTTAGTGCGATGGATGCAACTGGCCTTGGCCACTAGCGGATTTATTGTAGGTAGTTTGGCTGGCGTTTTTTTCTTAAACAAAAGGCCATGCGCATTTCTTAAATTAAATACAGGCATTATGCCGGTAATGATTACTGCTGCTATCCTTTGTTCTTTCATGGTTGTGCCTTTGGTCAATTACCTTTTATTTCTGAACCAGCAATTAAATCTCCCTGAAAGCTTACGAGCACTTGAAAATTTTATTCGTCATAGTGAAGATGAGGTAGCAGCAATTACGCATGCATTTTTGTCTGATACCTCAGTCGCTGGTCTTGTTATTAACCTGGTAACTGTGGCGCTCATACCGGCTATTGGCGAAGAATTATTTTTTAGAGGATGCATACAACAATCACTTAATACGATTTTTCGAAAAAGGTTTATCAGCATTTTTATCACTGCGTTTATCTTTAGTGCCATACATATGCAGTTTTATGGTTTTTTGCCCCGCCTTTTATTAGGCCTCATGCTCGGTTGGCTTATGGAGTATGGCCGTAGTATATGGGTCCCCATTATTGCCCATTTTGTTAACAATGCCTCTGCCGTGTTAATTGCTTTTTTTTTATTCAAGAAGGATAAATCGGGAAATAGCAGCAGTATATTCGATACCGTAGGTACACAGCCCGGTGACCTGATTTGGGTTATTGCATCAGCAGTAACAACGGTGGCGGTGCTATACGCTATGTATGATTTTGCAAAAAAAAATAAGACGCTCTTTTCTGAAAGCGCTGAAGTTGATAGCCAAACTTTTCTGTAATTCATTTTTCTGTGTTGATACAGGCGCTAAATCTTTAAAATTAACCTCTTTTGTAAAATCTACATTATTATTATTATTTCGCCCTCTCAAAAATGTTTTGTTTATTTTTTAATTATTTATCATGAGTTTAAAAAAGATAATGTCGATATCGGGAATGCCCGGATTATATCAAGTGGTTGCACAAACTAAAAATGGATTTATTGTTGAGTCGTTGGTTGATTGCAAACGTCAGGCTGTTTCATCGTTTCAAAAATTTCTATACTGGAAGATGTGACCATGTATGGCAAAACTGAAGATAAGAGGTTACGCGAAATATTTACTAGCATGCGTGGTATGGATGCAGAAGTTGCTGCCGTAAATCCAAAAGCTGAGGCGGCCGAATTAAAAGCATTCCTGAACAAAGTATTTGTAGATAATGACAGCGAACGCATTTATGCATCGGATATTAAAAAACTGGTGCAATGGTATCAGATACTTCGCAACCGTGATAATATAGATGAACTGCTTAAAGAGGAAGAGGTTTCAACAGAAGAAGAAGTTGCTTCAGACGTTACTGCTCAAACCCAGGATCCGCAACTTGCAACAACCGAAACTATAGAAGAAGCTGCTCCTAAGAAGACCAGAAAAAAGAAAGATTCGGATGAATTATCCGATGATACAGCCACAGCAGAAAAGCCCAAAAAACCAAGAGCAGCAAAAAAGAAGGAAGAATAATTTATCCTCGCACTTTACCAGAACCAATATAGCGATGGATTAATATCCGTTTAGCTTTAGATAATTACTGATGATAGTGGTAGCTCCTTTTTTATCCTCAATATATTTTTTATTGATGGAAGAAATTTGTTGCAATGCATCGTAGTCAAACTTTAACGCATCGAATATTTTTTTCAAATCGTTATAAGTTGATATGCTAAAAGCTCCTTTTAGTTTTACTAGTTCATTTGCTTCCGAAAAGTGTTTGTATCGTGGGCCAATTATGACTGGTTTGCCAAACACTACTGCTTCGAGAATATTATGAATTCCGTTACCAAAACCACCACCTACATAAACCAATGTAGCATAGCGGTATAAAGCTGAAAGCATGCCAATATTGTCAATTATCAATACCTGATTGTTGGACATACTTGCATCAAACCTCGAATAGCGTACACAGGTTTTTGTAAATTTTTGCTCGAGTAGTTGTAACTTACTTTCGTCAATTTCATGAGGGGCGATAATAAATTTATAATCATCATTACATTCATTAATCAGCCGGGTAAGTAGTTCCATATCTGCCGGCCAAGTGCTGCCGGCCACCAATGTTTGTTTATTTTGAATAAAATCTTCAATGGCATGCAACCTGTTTGATTGGTTGGCATTTGCCACCACCCGGTCGAAACGGGTATCTCCGCTAACCGTTACATTTGAAATATTGTGTTTGTAAAGCAACGCAAGCGAATCTTGATTTTGTACAAAAATATGTGTTAGCCGTTGAAGAATTTTTTTGAAAAAAAATCCGTACCACTTAAAATAAATTTGCGAGGGTCTGAAATTGCTTGAAAAAGCAAACGAGGGAACTTTGTATTTTTTTAAATAGAAAATATAAAAATGCCAAAATTCATATTTCACAAAAAATGCTAAGCGAGGTTTTATCAGTTTTATAAATTTTTTTGAAACAGCGGGCCCATCCAAAGGAATGTAAAACACGTAATCAACCGAAGGGTCATTTCTTTTTTGATTATATCCCGATGGCGAAAAAAATGTAAGTACAATTTTATAGTGAGGGTACTCGGCACGCAATCGTTCGATTAAAGGCTTGCCTTGCTCAAACTCGCCCAGGCTGCTGCAATGCAACCATATGCGTTCTTCACCACTTTTAAGTTGTGAGGCAATGTTGTCTAATAAGTTTTTTCGACCTGTAATCCAGGCTTTGGCTTTAGCATTAAAAAAGGAAGCAAAATATATGGCTAAGCCATAGCATTGCATTCCTGCATAATAAAGAAGCCACATGATTTATTTGATGGTTTATATTTAAAGGATGAGCACAAATGAAAAAAATAAAAATGAATAGTAAGGCAATTAGTAAAAGAATAGTTATAGAAACCAGATTGCTGCCTAATAAAAGTAGTGACCTAGTTATTTTGCCTGGCAAGATTTAGTAGGGATAATCGATTGCGTCTGCGGTGGTAGAACCATATACCAAAACCAACTGCAGCAAGTAGATATGGGATAGCCATTAAAAATAAAATTCCAGAGTTCAATCCGGCACCAATACTGTTCTCTCCGCTTTTCATATTAGACTCAACATTGGCACGGCACATAGCACATTGACTGTACACTTGTGCAATGCTTAAAACTAAAAGTATAATAACTGCTACTATCTTTTTCATGGTGCAAATATAATACAATGTAATTTTATAATTCAAATAGAAATGGTATATATGTTAATGCATTTGGAATTCTTAATCAATATCCTGCACAAACTTCTATTTTTGATTAGGTTATTAAAAGTGTTTATCAAATAAATTTGAACAGAACATACTGTCAATGCATTAGAAATGAAAGTTTAAGAAGGTGCCTGCTTGTCGGGCATATGTCTTTGTTGGGTTGTGCCAAAAGTAAACCTATTGATAATCCAATATCCCTTGCAGGTTATGTTAGTCAGCCTTTTTTTTATCAATTTCTTGTTCAGAAAAGACCATTCATAATGCAGAAAGAGCATGAAAAAACTTTTTTGCACTTTGATCATATCAAGCTAATTCCTGTAACATCCCATCTTTTGTATATATTCGTGCCGTTAATCTTATTAATGGATACTACTCTAATCATTTTAAGCACCTTATTGGTATCTGCATTTTTTTCAGGAATAGAAATTGCCTATCTGAGTGCCAATAAATTTCGCATCGAATTAGATAATAAGCAAGGCAGCCTTTCGGCACGCATTCTTTCTTATTTTATTAAATCGCCAAGCCGCTTTATTATTACCATTCTGTTGGGAGTAAATTTGGCTCTAGTAATTTATGGTAATTACATGGACGATGCCCTCAAAAATTTATTTTCAGCATTCTTACCGGTTGCTTATACTAAAGGGGTAATTATTTTATTGTTACAAACATTTGCCAGTACACTAGTTATGCTGATAGCCGGAGAGTTTATTCCCAAAGTACTCTTTCGAATCAATCCGAATCAGATACTAAACTTTTTTGCCTACATCATATTTATTATTCATGTTATTATGTTTCCGTTGGTGTGGATTATATTAAAGCTTTCACACCTGATACTTAAACTTTTATTTAAAACTGATTTTGTTGAAGATAAACCTATTTTCGGACGACTCGATTTGGATAAATACATCACTGAACTTAATGCATCACCCTCATCGCATAAGAGCGAATTTAATTCCGAAATACAAATGTTTCAAAATGCACTTGATTTTGACCGTTTGCGTGTGCGCGAGTGCATGGTACCACGTACCGAAATTATTGCCATAGACATAGAAGAAAGTATAGACACGCTTCGCGAAAAATTTATTAGCACCGGCTTATCCAAGGTATTAATTTTTAAAGAAAGTATCGATTACATTATTGGTTTCGTACATAGTTTCGAAATGTTTAAGCGGCCTCAAAACATTAGTAATGTTCTTATGCCTATTGCCGTGATCCCTGAGTCGATGCATGCACGTGAATTGATGACCTTATTTACCCAGCAACGCAAAAGCGTTGCCGTAGTTGTAGATGAACATGGCCTTACCTCTGGCATGGTTACCGTAGAAGATATTATTGAAGAAATTTTTGGTGAGATAGATGATGAGCACGATGTAGAATTCTTAACTGAAAAGCAAATTTCTGAAACAGAGTATATACTAAGCGGACGCCATGAAATACATTACCTCAACACTACTTATCGCATTAATCTGCCGTATGGAGACTATGATACCCTGGGTGGTTTCATTATACATCATCACGAATCTATTCCTACAGTAAACGAAGTTATTTATATAAATAGATTTACCATTACTATACAATCGGTAAAAAACAACCGCATTGATCAATTAAGGTTAGTGATAAACGAATCGAATGATTAAGCAACCTGCTTATTTTTCTCTACTTATTTTTTCATTAGTGCCTCTATCTCATCTGCCTCTACCGGAATATTCTTAAATAAGTCGTGAGGTTCGCCCATAGTAACAAGAATATTATTTTCAAGGCGAATGCCGAGGTTTTCTTCGCGGATATAAATACCGGGTTCGCAAGTAAATACCATGCCGGGTTGTATGGGCTTATGCCACAAACCTACATCGTGCACATCCAAACCAAGGAAGTGCGATGTGCCGTGCATAAAATATTTTTTATAAGCAGGCCAATCGGGATTTTGATTTTTTATCTCCTCTTGCGTAATTAATTTTAGTTTCAACAATTGCTCTTCCATTAATTTACCTACTTCTCTGTGATAGTCTGCAAGCATGGTTCCCGGACGCAGTAATTTTTTTGCATGTTGCATCACATGCAGCACGGCATTGTACACATCTTTCTGGCGTTTGGTAAATGTGCCATTTACGGCAGGCAACGTGTCATATCTGCATCATAGTTAGCATACTCTGCACCAACATCCAGCAGAATCACATCGCCATCCTTGCATTCTTTTTCATTTTCGATGTAATGTAAAACGCAAGCATTAAAACCACTAGCTATAATGGGTGTGTAAGCAAAACCTCTTGAGCGGTTGCACAAAAATTCGTGAGCAAATTCGGCTTCGATTTCATACTCCTGTACGCCAGGTTTCACAAATTGCGCCACTCTTCTGAAACCTTTTTCAGTAATGTCAATGGCGGTTTGCAACAAATCAATCTCGATGGAAGATTTGATACTGCGCAGTGCATGTAAAATAGGAGCACTGCGATATAGGATATGAAGTGGATAGTTTTCTTTTATAAATTTTATGAAGCGCGAATCGCGGGTTTCGGTTTCAATGCTGGCCCTCAAGTGCTCATTCGAGTTCAGATATATGCACGTGGCCTCGCAAGCTAATGCCTTAAAAATGCGTTTAAAATCCTGTAACCAATAAACCGTTTTTATTCCGGAAGCGCGCCATGCGCTATCCTTGGTATGTTTGGCACCTTCCCATATAGCAATGGTTTCGCTGGTTTCTTTTAAGAATAATACTTCGCGATGTTTCTCATCTGCACAATCTGGAAAAATGCATAGAATGCTTTCTTCCTGATCGATACCTGATAAGTAAAACAAATCATTGTTTTGCCTGAAAGGCATGCTGCCATCGGCATTGGTAGGTAGTATATCGTTGCTGTTAAAAACAGCAAGGGCGCCCGGTTGTAGTTCAGCAGCAAAGCGTCTGCGGTTATCTGCAAATAATTCAAATGGAATTGGATTATATCTCATTAGGATTTTTTTTAATAAAAATTTTGAATGCCAAATGTAACCATTTTGTAATTTGATTTACATTAGGTTTTTTTAATTTAGTGTTGCAACATCAACGCTTCGCTAAGCAGGTAACGCTATAATAAAACTGGCAAGATTAATTGCACTCTTTTTATTAATTTTTAATAAACTTGGTACCCAACATTTCTTTTTCTGTATTCAAGTTTACAATATACAACCCATCACTCCAACCACCACAATCCACATCCAAAGTAAAATACCCTGCGTTACTCTTCAAACTTTGAACTTCAAACATCAAACTTCCCCTGCCATCATAAACACTTACTGTTACATTCTTCCCATTCAATCTACTTGCATTAACAAACAACTTCTCCCAAGCCGAAATGTACGTGCATTGTATTCTCCCCTCTCCATGTGGAGAAGGGCCGGGGGTGAGGTTAGCATATATACAAGCGCTATCTCCCGGCAAATCATAATCAGGATTATTGGGCAAACCCAAGTAAGTTCTATTGCCACCAAGGTAAAAACTATATGGTGTAAAGTTGCATTTTAGCCCCACTATCGGGGTCGTTTATTACGCTTAGGTAAGTATTGTATATGTTGTAGGTGGTATCAGGATAAGGGTATGGGAAATTCAAGCCATCATTATACCAGTTGCTCAAATATATTTTGCCATCAGGTGCAAGTTTAACTTTGCCTACACAGTAGTCAGGAAATGGAAAGGAGTCAATAATAACTCTACTTGCTTTTATATTTGTTGCTTGCAAATCAAATTGAAGCAAATAGGATGTGGTATCAATTTGACCAACATACAAGTATCTCCCTGATGGAGAAAACTGAACCGAAATATAATATTGATATTGTAGATTTTGAAAATTTAATGTGTCGATAGTTTTATCTACAGTAATGATCCCAGTACATCTATCAAAATTATAAGTTTCTATTCTGTCTCCGGCCATCACATGGCAAAATTTATCCCCGCTTTTACTAAATTCTAAATTACCTAATGAATGATAGTTTAAATTTATCCCTTGTTGTTGAACAGAGGGTGTACTTATTCCGTTACTGTCGATAAGATAAACCCAAAATTTATTGTTAGGGTTCTGGGTATCCTTTGCTGACCGAAAAATTATCCACCAATCTTTGCCGTTGCCATGTTTAACCGCATTAAGGCAATCAGTAGCTACAAGTGAATTTAATTGCACATTTTTTTGTGTTACTTCTCCTAAGCCATTGTTAAGGCTCATGTCTATGGTGGAGTAATACAGGCCGTAACCAGAAGTGCCTGTAACGGATATAGAAAATAAGTAATACTGGTTTTTATCAATAGGATTTGGAACAATAACTAACTCTTGATACCATCCTTCGCCTACTATTGTATCACCATTTACCATTATGTTATTTTGTGCATTAAATATTCGGGTTGATTTTAGTGCCATCGCTGCACGGGTAAAAGCATAAAATAACAAATTACCAAGACTGTCAGAAACAGAACAACAACTGCCTCTTGATTTTGCTGCACAGTTAAATGTTTGCGGATTTATTGTATTGTCAAAATTTATACCAGCACTATCCCCAAAACACCAATTATTGTTGCATTTCTGAGCGTTAAGATTCAAATGAACAATTACTAAAAGGAATAAAAAAATATTTCTCATTTTTATTATTAAAATAAAAAAGGAGGTAGCAAATACTACCTCCTTTAAATTAAAAATTATTTTAACAAAGTAATTCTTGAAGTAAACCAAGGTTGTGTATTAAGTGAAACACTTATTGTATAAATACCTTTTTCATATTTATTCATATCAACTAATATTTCTTGCTCATAATTGTAATGCCTTGAATAAATTATTCTGCCTAATACATCAACTATTTTCACGTCTATTATTTCATTCTCATTAATAATATAAGGCAATGTTATTTTTCCAGTTGATGGATTAGGATAAAAATTGGGATGCACAGCAACATTCAGTGCTACATCCACTGTGTTGTCTATATTCAACATTCTCAATACTCCAGGTCCATCATCTTGTTCCCAACCTATCATTGCTCGCGCATTATAAACTCCTGGCCCACCTGCATTTGTTGTTTGTTGGGCAATTGATTCTAATATACTTATTTGAGTAGAATTGAGTTCAATATCCATTGCAAAAGTGTGCATGTAAATAAACAATGTTTGGTATAAATTATCTTCAATTGTATTGGCGGGTACTATTGAATTTAGCAATGTTGCAGCCATAGCTAATTCATCTTTTTGCAAATGGGATATTACGTTATAAAACTTGCCAATGGCAGTATTACTTTGCTCATTCAAAAATTGAATACGCTCGGCAAAGTTTGCGCTTAGGCTGTCTAATATAGCACCATTTTCGCGCAATTGGCGGTATGCAAAGTCGTCCCTATAATAAGCATCGCCATCACTACCATTATTATTTTGGCCACTGCCATCTACTACATCAAGTACCTCATCTTCTATCCTATCACTGTCATTATTTGCAATCCATACTACACAATTATTTGCGCCTGTTTGATTGCTCCAAGGTGTAACAACATTTGCAATATTCCCCGGATAGTAAGGGTTAGCAAATGCAGTGTTGTTTTTGTGATACCAATTAATTGAAGCTAAATTAAAATTAGTCCCATTCACCCTCATACCTGCATTGCCCATATTGAGCCATTGGTTATCCCATGGTATGCCATCAAATTGCCCTGTGCCCGGCACACCCTGCGCAGGTAAGTCAGCATTTTGTAAATTTACTCCACGTAGGCATCCATCCATAATATTGCAATGCATTGCGCAATCTTTATTCGTGTGCTGTGTGCTGTGCCTGCCTGCAATAGGCAGGTGCTGTGCTTTAGAATTAATTTCTAAAGATAACGCTGATTTTTTTGTAAACATAATCTTAATAATTTTTTTAAATTAAACTCAGACAAACCATTGTTATGAAAACACTAATAAAGGGTTTTAAAATAAAATAAACACAGGGCGTGTTTGTTAAGCATGATAATAAATAGCGGTTGCTTTTATTTCTCGCTGCAAAAAGATTTTAAGGCAAAAGGTCAAGTTTTTTCAAAGAGCGTGATGTAAAATTAAGTATTTTTTTTTGCTATGCAAATTTATTTTTAATCAAAAAGAAATCCTTACCCTTGTTGGTATGCCAACTAAAGAACGCTTTTCCTTATTTCATAATATAAGTCAAACTGATTTTTTTCTTTTTATAATAAATCTGTTTGGTTCTTCAGGTTTATTTAGTTTTGTTTGTAATTATTAAATTCCATACCAATCTATGAATACAAATGTGGCAGTTATAGGGGGAGGAAGTTGGGCTACCGCTAATGTAAAAATGCTGAGCAACCATGCCGGGCAAATTCATTGGTGGGTTCGCAGTGCAGACACGGTGCAGTTTATACACAAGTATAAGCACAATCCAAATTACCTTACCGATGTTGAAATCAATCTTGAAAAGGTGATCCCTACCAATGACATAGCTACGGTGTTGTCATCGTCAGACATGGTAATACTGAATATTCCATCGGCATTTTTAATGACTGCCCTTAAGCCATTAACATCAAAGGACTTTGAAAACAAAGTGGTGTTCAGTGCTATAAAAGGTATAGTGCCCGAGCATAACCTCATAGTTGGCGATATGTTGCTACAACATTACCAGGTAAAGCCGCAAAACATTGGAGTGCTTACCGGTCCTTGTCATGCAGAGGAAGTTGCACTCGAAAAACTTTCATACCTAACAGTTGCCTGTCAGCATAAAGAAAATGCCGTGCGCATGGCTGATTTACTTGCATGCCGTTATATACGCACCACACTAAGCGATGATATATATGGCACCGAGTATGCAGCTGTACTCAAAAATATTTATTCCATAGCTGCCGGAATATTTCATGGGCTGGGATATGGCGATAATTTTCAGGCGGTATTAATATCAAATGCGGTGCGCGAAATGCAAAGGTTTATTCAAGCTGTGCACCCCATTACCCGCGATATCAATGATAGTGCCTATCTTGGAGATTTGCTGGTAACAGCCTATTCGCAATTCAGCCGTAATCGTATGTTTGGTGCCATGTTGGGCAAAGGCTATCCTGTAAAATTTGCTCAACTCGAAATGAATATGATTGCCGAAGGATACTATGCTGTAAAATGCATTATGGAGATTAATAAAAAGTATAATGTTGCTATTCCGATTTGCGAGGCAGTATATCGTGTATGTTACGAAAAAATAGCGCCACGTGTAGAAATGAAATTGCTAACCAATCACCTTAACTAATTATAAAATGAAGAATTTAAAGAAGATAGTAAAACTGCTCATGTTGCTATTTGTAGCCGCACATGTGGGTTGTGCGCAAACAGAACAAACGCAGGCTTTATACAATGTAAATCCGGAAATGTTTGCTCAACAAATGCAAGATACCCTTACGGTAATACTTGATGTGCGCACGCCTGAAGAATTTGCCAAAGGTCATTTGTTGCATGCCATCAATATCAATTTTTATGATGACGATTTCAATAAGCAAATTGAAAAACTTGACAAGTCAAAAACCATATTGGTATATTGTAAAGCAGGAGGCCGTAGTTCCGAAGCTGCCGAATTGCTCGTAAAAAATAAATTTAATAAAGTGTATAACCTTACCGATGGTTACGATAGCTGGATAGAAAATAAAATGCCGATGGAGAAATAAGTTTATGCAACAAGGAGAATTAGCATCCACGTATAAAAAAATTTCCAGGTATTGCGCGTATCAGGAGCGGTGCCACCAGGAAGTGCGCACCAAATTGCTCGCCTTAGGAGCACGTGGGCAGGCACTTGAAGAAATGATGGTACAACTTATCAGTGAAAATTTCTTAAACGAAGAACGATTTGCTGGTGAATTTGCCAATGGCAAATTCAGGCAGAAAAAATGGGGACGACTAAAAATACGACATGCCTTACAGGCAAAAGAAATTTCGGATTATTGCATTAGCAAAGCCCTTGCTGCATTAGATCAAGCCGAATATTTGGAGACCTTGCAGGCATTAATTAGAAAGGAACGAAATCAATTGCAGGAGTTGGATTATTTCATACAAAACGATCGTATCAGCAAATCGCTTACTGCCAAAGGCTTTGAGCCTGAATTAATCTGGAACCTTATTAAAGAAGACAAAAATTGAAAGCCGCACTCAGTCATAAATTTAGTTGGCTGTTCATCCCCTTGCTTGCCTCTTTATTGTATGCTCGCACCTTCCGCTTTGATTATATCTACTACGATGATGTATCGTTAATAGAGTCGGCCAAACAAGTGTCGCAGAGCAAAACACCCATAGCCGATTTATTTTCGCAGGGAGCATTTGGCGCAGGTGCAAAGCAAGATTCCTATTATAGGCCTTTGCTTTCACTCACATTTTATTTCGATAGCTTTTTCGATTCGCCAATTGCCTTTCGTTTTAGCAACTTACTTTTTCACATTGCCGCATGTTTGCTATTTTACTTGTTGCTTGTACGATTGAGCTTCGATAAAAGTATGGCATTAATGATTGCGTTACTTTTCACAGCACACCCGCTCTTGGCTGAGGCGGTAGCATGGATACCCGGACGTAACGATAGTCTTCTGGCTTTGTTTATGGTGGCAGCTATCCTTAGTTTATTTGACTATTTGCAGACATCCTCCAAAATCAAGTTGTTCATTTTTAGTTGTTCATTTTTTGCCGCATTACTTACTAAAGAAAGCACTTTGTTTTTTATACCCGTTTTGGTTGCTCTAACTTTGTTCTTTTCGAAAAGCAAAAGTCAAATAATTATTCTTGCGGCAATTGTTTTAGTTACAAGTGCAATCTACTTTATAGCTCGCAACCAGGTTATGGCAACAGATGTTGCCTTGCCCTATGCAGTGCTTTGTAAGTTAGTTTTTAAAAATATTCCCGCTATTCCAATGTTTATGGCACAGGCCATGTTGCCTGTGCAGCTTAGTGTATTGCCAGTGTTTAGTGCAAGCATGGCGGTTGTTGGCGCATTATTTATGATTATCCTGCTTTACCTTATTTATAGAAACAGGTTTTTCTCAAAGCAATTAATGATTGGCGCTACGTGGTTTTTTTGTGCCGGGCTGCCTGCACTTATACCCAATACGTTTTCATACGAAATGATTTTTCTTAATCATCGTTTATACCTACCGTTAATGGGATTATTAATTTGTTCAGCTGCACTGATTCAGAATTATTGGAACAAATCTTATTGGCAATATGGAGCGCTCGGAGTGCTGATATTTTTTTGCCTTCTAAATAGTAAGTATACCGAAGCTTTTAAATCGGAGCTGGATTTTTATACCAATGCAACTACCAACTCTCCTACGTCATCATTTGCATGGAAGGGTTTTGGGGTTTGCTTACAAGCAAAGGGAGATGTATCAGGTTCTATGAGCGCTTACCGACAATCACTTTCTTTAAATATAAAAATTCCGGAAGTTCGTAATAACCTTGCGCGACTTTTTATTAATCAGAAAGAATATGTTCAATCAGAAAAACTCTTAATTGAAGAGTTGCAGATAGATAGCACTAACAGCATGGCATATTATAACCTTGCTACAATTCGAATTGAGCAAAATAAATTGCCAGAGGCAGTCGGCTATTTACAAGAGTCGGTACAACATAGCCCCAATAATATTGAAGCACTCAATGACCTTGCTGCCTTGTTGGCACAGCAGGGACAGTATGTGCAGGCTTTGGACTATTGCAACCGCATACTTTCCATCAATCCCGAGTACGAACCGGCACTTCGAAATATATCAATGCTGAAAGAATTGATGCAAAATAAGAAGTAATCATCTTTTGGTTTTTCGATAAACATACTTAAGGCGCCACTTTGAAGAAGTGTATCACGAAGTAGGAGTTTAGTGGTTTCAAAAAATTATTTTGTTTGCAAATTCAAACTTAAGCGGGAGGTGGTGCTTTCATTATATTTTGAAAATTACAATCATTACATATCATTAAAACGATGATCATGACTTTTAGGTCTTTCAACCTTTAGTCTGGTTATTGCATGTAATTAATTTAACAATGTTGGGGCCTTAATAAATGCAGCTAATTAGAAACAAAGGGGAGATAGGCGATGGAGGTTGTATGAAATTTTATTTTCCATACATTTACCTCATATTTTATTTTTCAATTTTAGAATTAACTCTTATAGCTTTATTATTATTTTATGAAAAACGTAATTATTGTCTTGGCGATTTTTGCTCTCGTCACCAAGGTAAATGGGCAGGATAAATTATTTACATTGGAAGATGCGGTGCTTAAGCAACGCACAACCCTTGCACCAAAGAGATTGCAACAATTAAACTGGATTCCCAATAGTGCAAAATATTTTTATGTAGAAAAAAGAGACAATGTAGAAACCTTACTCGAAGGCTTGGTCGATCGCGAAGGGCAATCACCGGTTTGCAACCTGATTGAATTGAGTACGGCCATGCGTGCTTCCGGTGCCGATACATTAGCAAAATTTCCTTCACTTACTTTTACTGATGAAACTCACTTTGAATTTGAATACAAGAAAATTAAGTATGGATTTGATCTGGCCACAAAGCAGATTAGTATCATAGAGGAAAACAAGTTACCCGAAAAAGCAGAGAATATTGATCGCAGTGTAACTGGAAAAATAGCCTATACGCTGCAAAATAATTTGTATATGCAGGATGGTGCCAATCAAATCACCCTCACCATCGATAACGAAGGTGTGGTTAATGGGCAATCGGTACACCGCAATGAGTTTGGAATAAGCAAAGGTACCTTTTGGTCGCCAAATGGCACTTACCTCGCTTATTACCGCATGGACGAAAACATGGTTACCCAATACCCGCTGGTAGATCTTAAGCAGCGTCCTGCAGCGTCATCGCTTATACGTTATCCTATGGCTGGCGATGCCAGCCACCATGTATCGGTAGTTGTATATGATCCTCTCGAAGGCGGTAAAGTAACCTTACAAACTGGTGAGCCCAAAGATCAGTACCTTACGAATATTGCATGGAGTCCCGATGAAAAATTTATTTATGTAGCTGTTCTCAATCGCGATCAGAATCACATGATGCTGCAATGTTACAATGCAAAGGATGGAACCTTAGTAAAAACTTTGTTCGAGGAGGCCGATACAAAATATGTAGAGCCATTGAATCCGGTAATGTTTGTAAAGGGAAACCCCGAACAGTTTATCTGGCAAAGTGCCCGCAGTCGCTATAAGCACCTATACCTTTACAATACACAAGGTGTATTGGTAAAGCAGTTAACCACGGGGCAGTGGGAAGTAACCGATGTGTTGGGCTTTAGTGCCCGAGGCGAAAGATTATTTTTTATGGCAACTATTGAAAGCCCTGTTACACGACATCTGTGTAGTGTTGAATTGGCAACAGGTAAGATAACACAGCTAACACAAACCGGAGGCACTCATACCGCACAAATGAGCAGCGATGGAAAATACTTTATTGATAATTTTCAAAGTATTACGGTGCCCCGCGTCATTTCCATTATCAATGATAAAGGTGAAACAAAACAATCGTTACTTACTGCCGAAAATCCTTTGCAGGAATATGCCTTAGGCGAGATGAAGTTGTTTACCTTAAATGCAACCGATGGTACCAGTTTATATTGCCGTATGTACTTACCACCGGGGTTAAGTACTGAGCGCCTTGCAAAGTTGCCGGCTATCGTTTATGTATATGGTGGCCCTCATGCACAAATGATAAATGATACATGGAACGGTGGTGGTGATTTATGGTTTCGGTATATGGCACAGCAGGGTTATGTAATATTTACTCTTGACAATCGTGGCAGCGACAATCGCGGGCTCGACTTTGAGCAGGCCATTTTCAGGCAGGTGGGCACAATAGAACTTGATGATCAGTTGAGAGGAGTGGAATACCTGAAAACGTTACCATACATAGATGCCTCCCGTATTGGTGTTTTTGGCTGGAGTTACGGAGGCTTTATGTCAACCTCGCTTATGACAAAGCATCCAGGAGTTTTTAAAGCAGGTGTTGCTGGTGGGCCTGTTATCGACTGGAAATATTACGAAGTTATGTACACCGAAAGATACATGGATACGCCTGAACAAAATAAGGAAGGTTTCGAAAATGCTGACCTAACAAAGCAAGCAAAGAATTTGTCGGGAAAACTGCTGCTCATACATGGTACAAATGATGATGTGGTAGTGTGGCAACATTCGCTCAATTTTTTAAAAGCTTGTATTGATGCCGGTAAGCAAGTGGACTACATGGCTTATCCCGGCCACTTACATAATGTAACAGGAAAAGACCGTGCACATTTGTTTCAAAAGATAACCGATTACTTTGATACGTATCTAAAGTAAACATTCGTTTACAAAAGCTTCCAATGTATTTATAACAACTTCAGGCTGGTCGGCATGTAGCCAGTGTCCGGCATGAGATATGGTAACCAGTTTTACAGTTGTAAACAGTTGCTGTATATGTTCTTCGTCTTGCTTATTGATATACGAAGAATTTTCGCCACGCATAAAAAGAGTAGGGGTGTCCATTTTATTTTCTAAAGAAAAAGATTTTCCAACTTCTTCAATATTACGTGCTATTGCATCCAGGTTGAAACGCCAGGCTAATGTATTGTGATCTTTCCAATGCAGATTTTTTAAAAGAAATTGCAACGTTGCGTTATCGGCAATAAAGGGTTTCATGTTTGATTCTGCTTCTTTGCGCGATTTTATCTTGTGCACATCTGCCCTGTACAAGGCATTAATAATATGTTCGTGATGAGGTGCATAATAACGTGGTGCTATGTCCATAACGCAAAGGCCCAGTAAACCTGCAGGTTTACATGCTGCAACTTGCAAGGCCACTTTACCGCCCATACTATGTCCTGCAAGCACATATGAATTTAATTCAAGGTGTGCTATGGTTTCCAAAACATCTTCACACATGACATGGTAGTTAAACTCATCGCTCCATGGCGAATGTCCATGATTACGCAGGTCCATCAGTATGCAAGCAATGCCTTTGGTGGACAATTGCCGCGCAATACCATTCCAGTTATCAAGCATACCAAACAATCCATGAAGTATTACAATTGGCTTGCCGGTGCCTTCGATTTTCGTATGTAAAATCATTGGGGTGTAGTTAAGTATTTTGTTTAGTTGGAAACAACTAGCGTATTCTATTTTTCAGAAATACTAATATGTTGCCAGCCGGAATTAAAAAATTGTTAACTAATAGGGTTATGGTTAACAAGTTAAAAAACCGAATTCATCGGTTTTGTCATTGACCGATTTATTGTCATCATATTTGCTGCAATCAAGTTCTGTGGTTAATGGAGATGATGGTAGCTCAAAATTTTCTTTTGAAATTGCAAGTTCTGTATCAGCATAACATTTTTGCATAAACAAACCCCAAATCGGCAAAGCCATATTGGCGCCTTGCCCGAGGTTGGTGCTGCGGAAACGAACCACACGGTCTTCTGCACCTACCCAACAACCAGCAACCAGGTTGGGAACTATGCCAATGAACCAGCCATCGCTGTTATTTTGTGTGGTTCCGGTTTTACCGGCAATTGCATTGGTCAAATTGTATTTTCCTCTAAGCCTTGTTCCGGTGCCATATTGCACTACGCCCTGCATCAGGTTAAGCATCAGGTATGCTGTTTCTTCACTTATAGCTTCAATTTTTTTCGGAATACGTTCTTCCAGCACCACTCCATTTTTGTCTTCGATTCGTGTAATGTACACCGGCTCGGTATGAACCCCTTTGTTGGCAAAGGTTGCGTAGGCTCCTGTCATTTCATACACCGATAAGTCAGCCGAACCCAGAGCAATGGAAGGCACTGCATCAAGTTTGCTGGTTACTCCCATCTTTCGCGCCATTTCAACCACAGCATTGGGACCAAATTGTTTAATCAAATAAGCCGACACCGTGTTTACTGAGTTTGCAAGCGCCTCTTTAAGGGTAAGCATTCCTCCATATTTGTTATCACTATTATCTGGTGTCCAATCTTCGCCAGTTTCAAGATGTATGGTTATTTTTTCATTAGGAACTTTATAGCATGGCGAGTAATGTTCCTGCATGGCTATGGCATACAGAAAAGGTTTAAACGTACTTCCAACCTGACGCTTTCCTTCTTTTACATGATCATATTTAAAGTATCGATAGTCATTGCCGCCTACCCATGCTTTTATCTCTCCGGTTTGTGGAGTAACGGCCATAAATCCACACTGCAATATTTTTTAAAATACTTAATGGAATCTAACGGACTCAATACAGTGTCGCGATCACCTTTCCAGGTAAAGATTGTCATAGGCACCTTCTTCTTAAATTCTGCTTCTGCTTCTTTGTCGCTCATGCCCTCCTCTTTCATACTTGCCCATCGTTCCGATTTGCGCATAGCATCTATAATAGTTTCGGGATAATCATACCATGGTTCGCGCCCTTTCCAGTGATCATAGAATTGTTTTTGCAAAACTATCATATGCTCTCGCATTGCTTCTTCGGCATACTTTTGCATACGAGAGTCAATGGTGGTATAAATACGCAATCCATCACGATACAAATTATAAGCACTGCCATCTGCCTTCTTGTGATCGTTACACCACTTTTGTAATTCGGCACGTATCTCCTCGCGGAAGTAGGTAGCCAGTCCGGCATTATGATCATCCTTGGTAAACTTAATTAGGAGTTTCGTTTTTTGCAGCGAATCTTTTTGAAGTTGATCAATAGCCTGGTACTTGTGCATTTGTGCAAGTACAACATTACGCCTTTGCATAGCTGCTTTTTCATTCATACGCGGATTGTAGCGCGATGGTGCTTGCAACATGCCAACTAATAGGGCCGATTCGGAAATAGAAAGTTGTGCCGGAGTTTTATCATAATAAGTGCGTGAGGCTGATTTTATCCCATATGCATTATTACCAAATTCTACGGTATTAAAATACATGGCAATAATTTCTTCCTTGGTATAATTTCGCTCGAGGCGCGTGGCAGTAATCCATTCTTTCATCTTTTGAATAATCAGTGCAAAACCATGATTCCGCGTTCGGGGAAAAAGATTTTTTGCCAACTGTTGCGATAGCGTGCTGCCACCTCCGGCATCTTGCCTTAAGATTACGGTCTTAAACAATACGCGGAAAAGTCCTTTTATATCCACACCGCTATGTTCTTCGAAACGCACATCTTCGGTACATTTCAAGGCCTTTACCAAATTGGGCGACAAGTCGCTGTACTTTATATTGCTGCGGTTTTGATAATAGTATTTGCCAAGCACCACATTATCGGCACTTACAATTTCCGAACTTAGATTGATGTCGGGGTTTTCCAAATCTTTAAAATCGGGAAGTTTGCCATAGTAGCCGTTACCTATCAATGCAAGCAGTGCAACCAATGCTACGATGGGAGCAAAAACAAAAAACCAAAACAATAAGGTGAAAATACGGAAACGTTTGCGAAGCGAAGTTTGCATTTAATTTAATTGAGATGGACAAAAGTAAGATTTTGAATAATTGGTTTAGCAAAATTCTTGTTTCTATATTCCATTCACATTTCAAGTTGTGATTCATGAATTGGAAAAAGTCATGACCAAAAAAAATATTTTTAGTAGTGTTTCATAAAGTGAGTAAAACTTTGAGCCTTTTGTGTCTTCTTTGTGCAACTTTGTGCCCAATACATTTACAAAATTAAAATGTTGTACCACAAAGGTTCTCAAAGGAATTTTCAAAGGTTCACAAGGGGAATTCAATTCAGATCTTTCTCTTTTAGTTTACTTTACGTGGCTTCGCGTCTTCTTCGTTTAGCATTGTAAAGCGCATATGATTAATTAAAAATTTTAAGAATTGAAAATTACCTTTGCCAAAAAAAAAATTATGCCAATAAACATAGCACCACCCGCTCGCACATTTGTTTCTAACTCGCTCGAAATAAAAACATGGAGCGACATCGAGCACTACTTTATCGACCTCGAACAACGCCAAATAA
Source organism: Bacteroidota bacterium (assembly GCA_016714535.1). Taxonomy (NCBI): domain Bacteria; kingdom Pseudomonadati; phylum Bacteroidota; species Bacteroidota bacterium. The sequence goes on along the minus strand of JADKDR010000012.1, from coordinate 52,727 downwards.
ATTCGCTTTCTGATTTTTTGCTATGGCTTACCAACCGTAGCGAGCTCGAAACCGTAATTGCCGAAAACCTTGCCTGGCGATACATTCGCATGACATGCTATACCGATAATAAAACCTATGAAGAGGCATACACCTTTTTTATTACCGAGTTAGATCCCAAGATTTCGCCTTACAACAATAAGCTGAATATTAAATTTATTCAGTCACCTTTTTTAAATGAGCTGAATGATTCGCGTTTTCAAAATAGCATTCGCAGTGCACAACGTGCCATCCAAATCTATCGCGATGAGAACATACCGCTCATTGCCGATATGCAACAAAAGGAACAAAAATATGGAGCCATAGCCGGTGCCATGACTATTCATTATAACGACAAGGAACTTACCTTGCAACAGGCATCAGTACTTTTAAAAAGTAAAAACCGCGAAGAAAGAAAGTTGGTGTATGAAAAAATAATTGCCCGCAGATTGCAAGATGCAACAAAGTTAGATCAGCTATTTGATGAACTTATAAAAGTGCGTACTCAAATAGCGCACAATGCAGGCTTCGATAATTTTCGCGATTATAAATTTGCCGCCATGTGCCGCTTTGATTATACCGTAAGCGATTGCATGCAAATGCACGAGGCCATAAGCAAGAGCATCATGCCCATTGTTAAAAAATACGATGATCACAGAAAACAAATTTTGAATTACGAGCAACTGCTTCCATATGATTTGGATGTAGATATAGATGGCGATACGCCACTCAAGCCATTTAAAACGGGAACCGAAATGATGGATAAGGCTATTGCATGTTTTTATAAAACAGATACTTACCTGGGCGATTGCATGAGTCAACTAAAAAGCATGAACCGCATCGATCTTGATTCGCGCATTGGCAAAGCTCCCGGAGGTTACAACTATCCCTTGTATGAAACCGGAGTGCCATTTATTTTTATGAATGCTTCGGGATTGCTACGCGATTTGGTAACCATAGTGCACGAGGGGGGACATGCAGTGCATTCCATTGTAACTCACCCCTTGCAGCAAATTGATTTTAAAAATTTTCCGAGCGAAGTAGCAGAGCTTGCAAGCATGAGCATGGAGCTTATAAGCATGGAACATTGGGATTGTTTTTTTGAAAACAAGGAAGACTTAAAGCGCGCCCGCTTGCAACACCTCGAAGATGTGCTCACCATTTTACCCTGGATTGCCTGTGTAGATAAATTTCAACATTGGATATATACCAACCCTGAGCACACAGCTGCTGAGCGTAAAATATACTGGACACAACTGCATAGCGAGTTTAGCAGCAAGGTAGTAGATTGGGCAAACTATGCAGATGCACGAAGTTATCTTTGGCAAAAGCAGTTACACATTTACGAAGTGCCTTTTTATTACATCGAGTATGGCATGGCACAGTTGGGTGCAATAGCTGTTTGGCGCAACTATAAGGCAAATCCACAGCAAGCCATAAAGCAATATCTTGATGCACTTAGGTTAGGTTATACATCAGGTATAAAAGAGATTTATAAAACGGCTGGTGTACAATTTGATTTTAGCGCAACTTATATTAGTGAGCTATGCGAGTTTGTAAAATCTGAGATTTCAAAAATTGAGCAAGCCTCATAGATTGAAAAAAAAACACCCACTGAATTTTCAGTGGGTATCATGTTAATCGTATTTAGTAACAATAACTATATTACAAATATTTCGATTACACTTCTTCAAATTCTCTTATATCAACCGGCACAACTTGTGTAATGCCCTGATCAATCATGGTAATGCCATAAATTACATCGGTTGCAGTCATTGTTTTTTTATTGTGTGTAATAATAATGAACTGCGTGTCGTCACTAAACTTTTTAATGATATTAATGAACTTGTCTATGTTATTATCATCAAGCGGGGCATCTACTTCATCGAAAATACAAAACGGTGCAGGTTTCAATAAATAAATACCAAACAACAATGCAGTGGCTGTAAGCGTTTTTTCTCCACCCGATAATTGCTGTATAGTCAAAGGCTTTTTACCTTTTGGCTGTGCTATGATGGTCACATCCGACTCAAGCGGATTAGCAGGGTCGGTAAGTATTAGGTCACACTTATCTTCTTCGCGAAACAGGCTACGGAAAACGGTTATGAAATTTTCGCGCACTTTTGTGAATGCTTCTGTATATTTTTCATGTGCACTTTGATCTATTTCAGCAATGGTATTTAACAACGAAATTTTGGCATTGCGCAAATCTTCTTGTTCTTTTAAAATAAAATCATGACGCTCCTTAATTTCTTTAAACTGTTCCAAAGCCATCGGATTAACCGGACCAAAATCAGAAATCTGCTTTTTTATTTTTTCAACTTTCGCTATCAATTCTACTTCCTCCAACTGTTCATCAGGATCCATTTCGAGCAGCTCATTCAGATTGGCTTCAAATTCTAAACTAAGTCTTTCTTTTAGCGAATTAAGCGAAAGCTTAAGTTCATTAATTTTATCATGCACTTGTTGTACGCGATGATCTTTATCTTCCTTTTGCTTTCGTAATTCATGTACCTGTTTTTCATCTCCATCTATCGTAGACTTCCAACCGAAGTATGCATTCTCTTGCTCGCCAAGTCCTTGTTCCATCACGTTCTTTTCTGCCAATAATGCTACCAATGCTTCTGTCTGTACTTCAAGTTCCATTTTCAATTGTGATGACAACTCCTGCGTGCTATTAAATTCAAGGGTGTTACTTTCTTTCCGTTTGTTTACACCTTCCAGCTGATTCTTTTTTATCTCACTATCGCGGCCAAGATTTTCGCAAAGGTTCTGTTGTTGTATACATAGTATATTGTGTTGGTTAAAATTTTGCGAAGCTTCGGATGATTGATGTTGCAAACTCGTAACTTTTTCTTGTTGCAGTTTTTGGCTATCCATCATCTCGTTGAGTGCCTTTCTTATCTCATCACTAAATGAATTGGTGTTTTCGGCACCATCATCAGAGGCAGTCAACACACGTATTTCACTTTCCAGTTTTTCTATGGTCTTGGTAAATGAGTCGATGCCCGATTGCAAAAAGTTTTTATTGTTAGATAATGATGTAACTGTAGCAGATACTTTTGAATAATCTACTTCGGCAGCACTCAATGCAATAGATACTTCGCGCAGTTCATTAGTATTTTGTGTTACACTTGTTTCTTTGCTCCTAACTTCTTTTTGTAATTCGTCAATGGCTGTATGCATTTTCTGCAGCAATGTTTCCATGTCTTGCAGGTTCTTAAGTTTACCGGTACGTTTTCCGTCAAACAATCCTACCGATCCTCCATTATAGGAGTAACGTTGCTTTACAAGACTTCCATTTTGTAATAGATACACCACCCTTTTTTCAGATGAATTTTCTACTTCAGTTATCGATACATTTTCTTCTAAAATAAAAACGTGACCAAGAAGATAGCGGAATATGTTTTCATACTTAGATTCAAACTCTACTAAATCCAGTGCGCGCAAGCAACCTGCAGGGCAGGTTGGAACTACAATGGCTTCATTAGCAAAATTATCTAACACAAAAAAATGAGCCCTTCCATTTGAAGATTCTTTCAACATATTTAATGCCTCAATGGCATCATTTGTATAGTCGGCAACAAAATAATTCAAATAAGGCTCGAGGTAATTTTCAATGGCTATTTTATAATTTTCTTTACAACTTATGATATCGCTAAGCAGCGGTGCCCGTTTCGATTTTTCGTGTTGGGTTTTAAGATACTTGATAGAGGCCGGATAGCCATCCATTTGTTCTAGCAGGTTTTTAGTGATGTTGTATTCGTTTTGCTTTTTATCGGCTGCTCTCGATTGATCCAGCAATTTTGCATTCAATTCCTTCAACTCATCCTGACTCTGTTTTTGCAGTTGCTCAGCATTTTTCTTTTGCTCTTTAAGTTGTAACACCTTTTGTTCAAGAGACGTTTTTTGCGATTGTTGAGAAGTGAATTCGCCTTCTACATCGGTAAGCTTTTGCAAGCTAAGCTGATTTTGCTGATTGATACGCAAGAGCTCATCGTTTAGCGAGGTGAATCTTGCCTGGTTTACAGCTATGCGTGTTTCATGTGCATTTAAATCCTGACGGGTCTTAAAAATTTTCTCGTTCAATTCTTTGAGATCCTCTTGCGATAGGGCAAACTGTTGTCGCAATTCATCGACATTTGTTTTCAACTTTTCTAACTCCGCCTTTTGAGTTATTAGTTTTTCGTCAGCGGCAATTTTCTTATCATGTAGAGTCGCAATTTCATTTTCAAGATACATGATTGCCGATTCATCTTCACGGTTTTGTGTTTGCAAGATATTGGCACGTTGCAGCAGATTATTCAATTTATCCTGAATGCTGTTTTTGCTATTCTCGGCTTGGTTAACCTCTACAATTTTTTCATTAAACTGCTTTTGTGAGGTGCTCAGTGTACGCTCTTTTTCGATAGCTTCTGTTTTCCTTTGTTGCAATGCTGCTTCCAGGGTATCAATTTGAGCAGCAAGTTTAGTTTTTTCGTCTTGGTAGGTGGTCTCGTTTTGTTGCAGCTCTATAAATGTTTGTTTATAGTTCTTTATCGTAAATAAAGAAAGTGCTATGCTGTAATCTTTGTATTCACCTTTTAACCTTTCAAATTTTTCAGCCTTCTTGGCTTGTTGTTCCAATTGCTTCAGGCTTTTTTCTATTTCAAACATCAAATCGTTTACACGATTCAGATCATTGTCGGTTTCGTTAAGCTTGGCTAGGGTTTGTTTTTTGCGGATTTTATACTTTGATACTCCGGCAGCTTCTTCAAGCAGTTGGCTGATGGTGTTGTGCTTGTCATTCAATATTTCATCAACCATCTTCAATTCGATAATCGAATACGAATCAGGGCCAATGCCTGTATCTAAAAACAAATCGGTAATATCTTTCAAGCGACATTGCACATTGTTAAGATAATATTCGCTTTCGCCATCGCGGTACAATTTTCGTGTGATGGTTACAGTGCTATATTCTACAGCCAATACATTTTTGGTATTTTCAAAAGTTAAGGAAACCTCGGCCAGATTAGCCGGGTTGCGAGTGCGGGTTCCATTGAAAATAATATTATCCATTTTTTCGCTTCGCAGCATTCGGGTTTTTTGCTCGCCTAGTACCCAACGCATGGCATCTACTACATTCGATTTTCCTGAACCGTTTGGTCCAACTATGGCAGTTACTCCTTTATCGAAATGGATGGTGCATTTGTCTCCAAAACTTTTGAAGCCTTTAATTTCTAAAGTGTTTAATTTCATACTAATATGTAAGGTATAGGACTGTTCTATTTTCTGCTATTCAACGTTAAGGTTTTGAAACTGATGAAATTTTATATCAGTTTTTAGCAAAATAGAAAGTCAGTTTTTGTAAGAACCGGCAAAGTTAGTTTTATGCAATTCAACATGAGTAAAAATTAATTAACAAAAACCTGTAAGTTATTATCTGTTTTAAGATTATAAGCCGGTTTAGGTTTTATCTGATTATTTTACGATTGTGAATTTTCTGATTATAAAAATTATGTATCACAAAGGGCTGGCTCCATTGCCAAAGGACAATGGAGCTAAATATAGTGCACAGCTATTGCTTGTAAAAGAAGCTTTCCTAAGATAAGTGTAAAGGTTAAACAGTCTCCGAGCCTTCAAAAAAATAAATGATATAGAAAAAAAATTGCTCGGTTTAACAAAAAGAAATTACCTTTCGAACCTCAAATTACGAAAGTCCTCAAATTAGTATCTTAATGGAAAACTTTAAAACCATAATTGCTCTGGTTGCGTTGGCTGTTTATTATATATACAGGCAATATAATATTCAGCAAAGCGAAGCATTAAAACGCAAGGCGGAAATCGAAAAGGAGCTCCCCAAGCCTCAAGCGCTTAAACAGCCTCGAGTTAAAATGACAAAACAAGTAACCAGACCGGCCAGAAAAGCTGCAACTCCAACCATTAGTTCACTCGAAAGCCTAACAACAACCTATCATAATCTTGAAGAAGAAGGCATGTTTCGTGCTGCTCAACATCAACATGAAACTCAAACTCATCTTGCCTATGAGTTAGCTGATAGTGTAGAATCTATTATAAATGAAACTTCACAAAATGTAATTAACAATGGTCACGACTTACGAACAATGATTCTCCATTATGAAATACTTTCAGCCCCAAAATGCTTACGCGCGTAGCATTTCAGAGCGGTATTGCTTATTTGACAAAGTAAAAATTACGTCATAATGCAAAAAACATTTGGAAGTTAATTTTTAATCTGATTACATTAGCGCAAGTTTTAACATAAAATTAATCTCTTTCGAACAATAATTCAAACCAAATAATTCAAACGCTATGATGCGAAAACTGTACCTTATCTTGCTAATTTTTATGGGATCTTTTGCTGCGGTACATGCCCAGCTTAACGAAGGTTCGATAAAGGGAAAAGTAGTAGATGCTACTACAAATGAGCCACTGCCATTTGCCAGCGTGGTTGCCGAACTAAATGGAAACCTTGCCGGAAGTTCGCAAACCGACTTTGATGGTAATTATACCATCAAGCCTTTAAACCCCGGAAAGTACTCCATTAAAGCTTCGTATGTGGGCTATCAAAGCGCACAGATAAACGGAGTGGTAGTATCATCGGGTAAAATTACTTTTACCGATATCAAGATGGGCAAGGGTGCGGTAGATATCAATGCCGTAACCATTACAGAGTACAAGGTTCCTGTAATTGATAAAGGTAACCCTTCTACCCAGGCTACAATTACGGCACAAGATATCAAAGCAGCTCCGGTGCGTGATGTCAAATCGTTAGCCACTACTACTGCCGGGGTGTTTCAAAAGAAAGAAGGAGATGATATAAATGTACGTGGTTCCAGGGTAATGCCACCGATTACTTCATCGATGGTATACGTGTAAGAGGATCAACAGGATTACCTCAAAGCGGTATAGAACAAATTACTGTGGTAACAGGCGGTGTGCCTGCCCAATATGGCGATGCTACCGGTGGTATCATTAGTATCACCACCCGTGGGCCTTCAAGGAAATTTTCAGGAGGATTGGAGATTTATTCATCTGCATTAACCGACCCCTACAATAATAACCTGGTGGGTTTAAATGTAAGTGGTCCTATCTATTCAAAAAAATCAGATGATGGTACAAAACGCCCAATAGTGGGTTTCTTTGTGGCTGGTGAGTTTCAGGCTGATAAGGACCCAAGTCCTTCGGCTATCGGATTTTACAAAGTTAAGGATGATGTATTAGATGATTTAAGGAAAAATCCAATTGCTGCTAATCCAAATGGTAATGGTTTTATTAGGCGTGCAGAAGATGTTCGTCTTTCTGATCTCGAACCTATTAAAGCGTTTCAAAATGTAAAAAATCGTGCGGTTCGTTTAAATGGAAAAATTGATATTCAACCTGCAAAAAATTTCACCATAACAGTAGGTGGAAGTGGGGAATACCAGCGCTTCAATGAGTTTACATACTCCTATGCTTTGTTCAACCCTTATAACAATCCACAGATTACTCGTACTGCTTATCGTGGATTTGTTCGTTTATTACACAGACTTGGAGGTAATGCTGAAACTAAAGAAAGCAGCTCGTCAGTTATCAAAAATGCATTTTATGTTTTGCAGGCCGATTACTCCAAATCAAAAGAAGTTAGAGAAGACGAATCGCATCGCGACAACTTATTTGAATATGGATACCTAGGTCAGTTCAAATCATACAGAAGACTTGGTACTGGAACAGTTGACAGTTACGTGTTTGATCCAAATGGCACGCCTGATGACCAATATGATACGGTTTCAGTAAACGGAACCACATCATTTATAGATGATTCTATCACCTTTGCCGCGGGTGATATAAATCCTGATATTCAGGCGTATACTCAACAATATTATGACTTGTTTGGCAACCCTCGCAATTTTGTGCAATTAATTAACGATGGAGCATTAATAAATGGTACCCGTGCCGACCCGGTTTATGCACTTGCATGGAATACAGGCCGTGAACCTAACAGCTATCGCATTGATGATAATACATCGTTGCGTTTAACAGCCACAGGCTCAGCCGATATTAAAAATCACAATATTCAATTAGGGTTTGAGTATGAGCAACGGACTGATGCATTTTATGCCACAGCGCCTATTGGCTTGTGGAACAGAATGCGCGGATTGCAAAATTTGAAAAACCGTGTAAATCGTTTTCAGAATGATCCGGGTGCATCTTATGATGTGGGAACAGATACCTGGACATTCCCTGTGCGATATGTGGATGATGGTAAGGTAGGTTTCTACGAAAATATACGCGAGGCGTTAGGACTTTCTAATGATGCGTATATTGACATTGATTCTTACGGCCCCGAAACATTTAAGATTGACTATTTTAACGCAGAAGAATTATTACAAGCCGGCTTAGTAGACTATGCAGGTTACAGCTACACTGGTAAGAAGTTAACCAGCAGACCATCATTTAATGACTACTTTAATAAAGTAGATGAAGATGGGAATTTCACTCGCGAAAATGCACCGTTTGCACCTATCTATATGGCCGGTTATATCCAGGACAAATTTGCGGTTAATGATTTGATTTTTAATATTGGTGTTCGTGTAGATCGCTTTGATGCAAACCAAAAGGTATTAAAAGATAAATTTGTATTATATGAAACAAAAACTGCAGGTCAGTTAAACATTGCAAACCGCCCTTCAAATATAGGCGATGACTATGTTGTATATGTTGCAGATGTAAAGAATCCAAGTGAAAACAATGTGGTAGGTTACCGTAATGGCGAAGATTGGTATGATGCCGAAGGTAACTTATTATCTGACCCACGTGTATTGAGTAATGCCACAACTACCGGAACGGTTGCTCCATATTTAGTAAACCCAAGCGATGATATCCGTAGCGGATCATTTAATACATCATCATCTTTTAAAGATTATGATCCGCAAATTACGTTTATGCCTCGTATCGCATTTTCATTCCCTATTAGCGATATGGCATTATTCTTTGCACATTATGATATCTTAACACAACGCCCACCCGATCGTTGGAGGGTTACTCCACGCGATTATTTTGATTTATTAGGTGGTACCATCAATAATCCGAATTTAAAGCCTGAAAAAACCATCGATTATGAATTAGGATTTAAACAAGCGTTAAGCCGCAGTTCTTCACTTTCTATTTCGGCATTCTATCGCGAGTTTAAGGATATGATTCAGTTACGTAACATAGCTTTTGCATATCCTAATAACTATGTAACCTATGACAATTTCGATTTTGGTACAGCCAAGGGATTAGTGCTTACTTATGATTTACGCAGAACCGGAAATGTTCGTATGAATGTTAGCTATACGCTTCAATTTGCTGATGGTACAGGTTCGGGAGATCGTTCTGGTTTGGAATTGATTAACTTAGGTCAACCAAACCTTCGCTCAATTGCTCCACTTGACTTTGATCAACGCCATACATTAGTTACGGTATTTGATTACCACTATGGCAGCGGCACTGACTACAACGGCCCAATATGGTTTGGCAAGCAATTTTTTGCTAATGCTGGCTTCAATTTTATTTTCAATGCAGGTTCTGGTACACCATATTCTCAGTTACGTAATATCCGCACCGAGGTTGATAATATTGGCTTGCAACAGGCAGGTTCTTCGCAGTTGAGAGGCAGTATCAATGGATCAAGATTGCCTTGGCAAAATCGTGTAGATCTACGTGTAGATAAACAGTTTATGTTTGATAAAGGAGAGAAAAAAGGAGCGTTTGGATTAATGGTTTATGCTCAAATTCTGAACTTATTTAATACGGATAACATTGTAAATGTTTACAGATTTACCGGAAACCCTGAAGATGATGGTTTCTTGAATTCGGCTATAGGACAGCAGCTTGTAGCAACCAAGCCTAACCCGGATGCCTATACCGAAATGTATCGTGTAATGGCTAATAACCCCGCTAATTATAGTCTTCCTAGAAGGATTCGTTTAGGCGTTGAATTCACATTTTAATAACAATAACAAATTAACATAAATGAAAAATAAATTTTATCACTTAACAATGCTTACAATGCTTATTGCATTTGTAAGTTATGGTAAAGAAAATGTTGGAGGCAAGAAAATGGCCTCAGGGGGGCTTAATCAGAAAGTTGTTGCAGGATGCTTAACCCCCACTGCCAAAATAGATATGGAAATAAATAATGTTCGTTGCGGTTTTACTACAGGAGGCGATCAGTGGTGGGATCCATTTGCAGCTCAGCCTCGTTACGAAATTCCTATCAACTCAGGTAAGCACTCCATTTATGCCAGCTCAGTATGGGTAGGTGGTTTGGATGCCAGCGGCAATATTAAGGTTGCAGCTCAAACGTATCGTCAAACAGGTTTGGATTTCTGGCCTGGTGCTGTTGATAAATCAAATGCATCAATAACGCCACAACGTTGTGCCTTTTACGATAGATTTTGGAAAATATCTAAAGAAGAAGTATTGGCCACAATAGCTAATCCTGCGAATGCTACAAATACCATTAAAGACTGGCCTGGAAATGGTGATCAGGCATTTAATGAGGAATTGTTTCTTGCTCCATTTTACGATGCCAATGGCAATGGAGAGTATAGTGTTGCCGAAGGCGATTATCCTTACTATAATTTTAATGACACAGTTGATGCCAATGGTGGATGTAATGATTTCCTTTTTGGTGATCAAACAATTTGGTGGGTAATAAATGATGTGGGTAATGATCACACTGCCACATTAAGTGCAAGCCCAATAGGTCTTGAAATTCAATGTCAGGCATTTGCTTTTAGAACAAATGATGAAATCAACAACATGACCTTCTGTAAATATAAAATTATCAATCGTGGTTCATTGTCTTTAGATAGCACCTATTTTGGATATTGGGTTGACCCGGATTTGGGACAATATCAGGATGACTATGTCGGTTGCGATATTGATTTGGGATTGGGTTTTGTTTACAACTCTGATAACGATGATGAAGGTGCCGGTGCTTACGGTGCTAATCCTCCATCTATAGGAGTTGACTTTTTTCAGGGGCCCCTTGCGGATGGAGGTGATGGAATTGATAACGATAACGATGGTCAGGTTGATGAACCAGGTGAGCAAATTATCATGTCTAAATACATGTATTACAATAACGTAAATGCTACACCTAATGGAAATCCTGATGGACCACAACATCACTATAACTACCTGACGGGTGCATGGGGTAACGGGCAGATCATGACTTATGGAGAAGACGGCTTTAATCCCGCAAACGAACCAACCGATTATATGTTCTCTTGGGATACCGATCTTTCTAAAACAAACAACCAATTTTACCCTTGGTCAGAACATGATGCTGCAAATCCTCCTGGCGACCGCAGATTTTTACAGTCTGCCGGAGAGTTTACGCTGTTGCCTGGTGCTGTAAACTATATTACTATAGGTGCTGTTTGGGCTAAAGCCGCAAGCGGTGGTCAATTGCAGTCGGTAGCGTTAATGAAGCTGGCTGATTTTAAAGCACAAGCTGTGTTTGATAATTGTTTTAAGGTTATTGATGGACCTCGCGCTCCCGATGTAGCAATACGTGAGTTGGATCGTGAAATAATTTTAACGCTTGAAAATTATGCATCGCCTTTAACCGAATTTTATAATGAAGTGGATGTTACTATTCCAAAGGAAATTCCACTAACAGTTTCGGTACCAGGGGTAATCGTTGTAAATGGAGACACCGTGAATACAAATTGGGATTCTTCCTACACACTTACTCTAACCGAGGAGCAACGTAAGTTTAGGTTTGAAGGATATTTAATATATCAACTTGCCGCTGAAGATGTAACCTACGATCCGGTAGATTTAAATAATCCTGACAGAGCGCGCTTGCTTGCTCAGGTAGATGTAAAAAATGGTGTTGCTCAAATAGTTAATCATACCTGGAATGGGGCATTAAATGATTGGGAAGATTTGGAAATGGTAAATGGCGAGGATAAAGGAATTAAACACGTATTCAGGGTGAGGAAAGATTTGTTTGGTGGTGGCGAAGGATTTATGACCAACTACAAAACTTATTATTATGTGGTTATAGCTTATGCTTATAATAACTACCTTCCATTTATGCATACTCCCGTTCCATCACCCAATACTACGCAACAAAAACCATACTTGGCTGGTCGCTTAAATGTAAGAACCTACACTGCTATTCCTCACAAGCCTCAAGTGCAAAATGGAGGAACAGTTTTTAATTCTCAATATGGTGATCGTAGCGAAATGCAACGTATCGAAGGTCAAGGTAATGGAGGTCTTATGCTATCTATGACTTCTTCTTCTATAAACGAAGCCGTTACTTCCGAAGATTACCGAAGCTATTTCCCTGTATATTCTAAGAATGCCAGTCCAATAAACATTTCAGTATTCGACCCGGTGCGTGTTAAACCAGGGACATTTGAATTACGTTTTGATGGTGTTACCGAGAATGTTTCAAACTGGGGATTAAAAGAAGCTTCTATGGCAGATACCATTAAATCTGAGTATACTTATGGTTATGCTAATGAGCAGGTAATATCCGAGTTTGGATTGACAGCAGACATTCGTCCGGTTGCCAAGTTAGATAAGGTAGTAACAGAAATGACAAGCCCGATTTTATCTTCTACCATTTCTTACGGTGGTCCAAAATGGTTAGACTTCCTTGCAGATGTAAATGGTGGTGTTGATGAAGATAACTGGATTTTATCGAACGAGGCACCATACCTTGGCATTGATGATGATGGCGTATTTGAAGGTATACTAGGTGGAAAATTCGCTCCATTTATGGTTTGTAACCGTTCTGATACTGATTTCGCACCACGTTATTCAAACTCTTCTCTTGTAAATAATTTTACCAGCATTGATTTCCTTGCATCTACCCAACTTGTTTTGACAAGCGACCAAAGCAAATGGACTCGTTGTCCTGTGCTTGAAATGAATGATGCTGCGGTAACTGAGAAAATGAATTTGCGTAAAGATCCTAGTATAGACAAAAATGGAAATAAAACATCATCGAACACTTCTAGCGATAATCCAAATGATGGAAACTTTGTGGCACCTACAGGTATGGGATGGTTCCCTGGGTATGCAGTAAATCTTGAAACCGGTGAGCGTTTGAATATTGCATACAGTGAAAACTCTGCATTAGATAATGACATGAAATGGAATCCAACTTCGAGCAAGTATGATGCAAATGGCAAACCTGTAATTGGAAACATGCATTATATATACATCTTTGGACATAATGGAAATAAAAATACCGATGTGCCACGCTATGATCATGGTAGAGTAATGTATAAGTTACTTGCTTCGGCAAATGCTGCTAATAAGCGTGGTGTATTTAAAGATTGTATGTGGGTAGGACTACCTATGCTTGCAAAAGGTAACTCTTTAAATGCCGGAGACATAACTGTAAAGATTAATGTTTCAAAAACCTATAAAACATACGATACCCGCAACGAAATGAAGGCAGGAGAAGCGTTAACTCCGGGTACTGTTTATGAAGTACGGGTAGATTCTATTGAGTACAATTCCGCAAAATTGGCTTCTGGCAGCACATTTACAGCGGTTGCAAATGCCACTACTTTTACAGGATATGGTACTGTTGTTGGTGGTGAGCATAAGAATGGACAAAATCCATACTATAAGTTCTCAACCGATGGATTGCAAATTACTACCAATGATGAAGAGACTGCTAAGTCGGCTTTAGATTTGCTTAACGTAGTTCCTAATCCATATTATGGTTATTCTTCCTATGAGAAAAACCAATTGGACAATACAGTAAAGATTACCAATCTTCCCTCAAACTGCGTAGTTACCATAATGAATACAAGTGGTGTTATCATCCGTAAGTTTAAGCGTGCTGTTTCTCCTGATGTTAGTCAGGGTGGATTATCAAAAGCAAATGATAATCTGGATACTTCAATAGATTGGGATTTGAAAAACACAAAAGGAGTGCCGGTTGCAAGCGGAATTTATCTTATACATGTAGATATAGAAGGTGTAGGATCACGAGTATTAAAATCCATGTTAATTATGCGTCCTGTTGATATTGACACATTCTAAAAAGTAATTATAACCACAATTATTAAAAAGTAAAAGTTATGAAAAGGATATTGAAATTAAGTATAAAGCGAATTGCGGTAATTGGATTATCAGCAATTTCAATGGTAGCTGTGGCGGGCAACCCAGACCGTGCCGGGTCTTCCGGTGCTTCGGAGTTGCTCATTAACCCATTTGCGCGTTCTGCCGGGTGGTGTGGTGCAAACTCTGCAGGTGTTCGTGGTTTAGAGGCCCAATTTTGGAACGTAGCCGGATTAGCATTTGTGAAGAAGACCGAAATTCAATTTAATCATACCCAATGGTTAAAGAATTCCGAAATCAACATAAATCAATTTGGCCTTGCGCAGCATGTAGGACAAAGTGGTGTAATTGGTGTTTCGGTTATGTCGATGAACTTTGGTGATATTCCAATTACAACAACCGATTTACCTGAGGGTGGTATTGGAACCTTCTCGCCACAATTCTTCAATCTTGGATTGTCTTATTCCAAGGAGTTTTCGAATCGTATTTATGGAGGTGTTTGCTTAAAAGTTATTTCACAACAGATTGCCAACGTAAAAGCTCAGGGATTTGCCTTCGATGCAGGTATTCAATACGTTACCGGGTTTAATGCTGACAAGGATAATTTGAAATTTGGTATAGCACTTAAGAATGTTTCGGCCCCTATGAAATATTCAGGTGATGGTTTGGCAATTAAGGGAACATTAAACACCGGTGCTCAAATCAGTTTGCAACAAAAGTCAGCCAATTTTGAATTGCCCTCTTTGCTAAATATTGGAGCATCATATGATTTCAAACTTGCCGAAATGCACCGATTGACTGCTGCAGCTAACTTTACCGGCAATTCATTTAGCCGCAATCAATATGCGTTAGGTTTAGAGTATGCATTCAAAAGTTTGTTTATGCTACGCGCAGGTTATTGCTATGAAGATGATATTACTGATAGCGAATTACGTACTACCGCATTAACTGGTTTAAATGCAGGAGTATCTTTTGAAGTGCCTTTTGGAAAAGGTGGAAAAAGCCTTGGCCTGGATTATGGCTACAGAGCAACCATCAGCGCATTTCAGGGTACACACTCTATTGGAGCACGTTTAAATCTATAGCGTTTATCGAACATCAAAAAAAAAGCTTCTCAACCGAGAAGCTTTTTTTTTGTGCCTTTATTTTTTAATTCGGCTCGCGTAAGTTATGAGTGGAAATAATTTTTTCCAGTTCTTCATTTTCCATTTCCATTAATCGTGAAATACGCTCATTGGAAAACCCTTTATCAATATACTCTTGAATATGTTCGACCATGATGTTCATTTTTGCTTCAAAATCATATCGCATTTCGTAAAAATTCTCGCCTTCGTTGTCCTCCTTCATATAAGTTATTAATTGTTTTTTTATTACAATGCCGGCAATGAAAATTTTGTGCCAAGTAATGGTGGAATTAGATATTAATTAAGTATACGTGCATTACGTATAGCTATTTGTTGTGCAATATTTCCGGCAATGGTATAAAATGCAAGCGAAGCAGGATGTGTGTCATCCAAAATTAGAGGAGTGCCTTTGTCTCCGCCATCGCAAATGCTTTGCACAATTGGAATTTCGCCAGCAAAAGGAATAGATAATTCTTTGGCTAGTGCGATTCCCCCGTCTTTTCCAAACAAGTAATATTTATTGTCAGGCAATTCAGCCGGAGTAAAATAGGCCATGTTTTGCACAAGGCCAATAATAGGTACGTTAATAGAAGGAATACGAAACATGGCAATTGCTTTTCGTGCATCGGCGATCGCTACTTGCTGCGGAGTGCTTACTATAACAGCACCGGTTAGCGGCACCGATCCAACAAGTGTAAGATGGATATCACTTGTGCCTGGAGGCAAATCAACCAGCAGATAATCCAATTCGCCCCAATCAGCATCTGTAATTAGCTGTTTTAATGCACGCGATGCCATAGGGCCGCGCCAAACTACTGCCTGATTAGGGTCGGCAATAAATCCAATGGATAATAATTTTACTCCATATTTTTCGGCAGGCACCATAAGTTGTTTGCCATTCTTTTCGACCACGGCCGGAACCTCATGCTCCATACCAAACATAATTGGTATGCTAGGTCCAAATATATCGGCATCAATTAATCCAACCTTAGCACCTGTTTGTGCCAAAGCTATAGCCAGGTTAGTGGCTACGGTGCTCTTTCCAACTCCGCCCTTGCCGCTGGCAATGGCAATTATGTTTTTTACATCTTTTAAACTTTCTTCGGTCGATTCAGATTTTCCGGTGGTATTTGCCGTCATTAGCACATCAACCAGGGCCTCTTTGTCTACCAAATGCACAATTGCGTTAATACATGCATTTCGAATCAAGTCTTTCATGGGACATGCCGGAGTAGTAAGCACTACGGTAAATGAAACTTTCTTGCCTTCAATTTTAAGGTCTTTCACCATACCAAGGGTGACCAAATCCTTTTTTAAATCAGGGTCATCTACCTGCCTTAGGGCATCCCATACTTCTTCTTCTTTTATCACGTTGGCTGTTTTTAAATTTTGCACGAAAGTAAAGCCTCAATTACTAATAACAAGTAATAAAGCGTAAATGTTGTCACCTAATTCCTAAGGGAATTTTGCCAGTCTGAAATTAGAATTTTCAATCCGGCTTTAAATGCATGAAAGTCGGGCTCAATTTATATTTTTGCGCCTCTTTAATTCATTTTCTAAAATAGATAATATTCCATGTTTGAGAATCGCTCCGATAAATTAGACCGGGCCTTTAAAGTACTTAAGGGTCAGGGAAAAATTTCAGAAATAAATATAGCCGAAACCGTAAAGGAAGTTCGGAAAGCGTTGCTCGATGCTGATGTTAATTATAAAGTTGCCAAAGATTTTACAGATAGGGTAAAGCAAAAGGCAATGGGGCAAAATGTAATGCTTGCTGTTTCTCCCTCTCAGTTGATGGTTAAAATTGTACACGATGAGCTAGCGCAATTAATGGGTGGTGAGCATTCAGATATTGATTTGAAATCCAATCCATGTATAATTCTGATGAGCGGATTGCAAGGTTCGGGTAAGACTACCTTGAGCGGCAAGCTGGCGTATTATCTGAAAACAAAGAAGCAGAAACAGCCATTGCTTGTGGCATGTGATGTATATCGCCCTGCTGCAATTGACCAGCTTACCGTACTTGGCGAACAAATTGGTGTAGACGTATATAGTAACCGAGACACAAACGATCCGGTTAAAATAGCCCTAGAAGGTATTGCAAAAGCCAGGGAGTTAAACAAGAACGTAGTTGTAATTGATACAGCAGGTCGTTTAGCAATTGACACCCAAATGATGGATGAAATTGCACGCATTAAGCAAGCGATAAAGCCCACCGAAACATTATTTGTTGTAGACGCAATGACCGGGCAAGATGCTGTGAATACCGCCAAGGCTTTTAACGACATACTTAATTTTGATGGAGTGGTGTTGACCAAATTGGATGGCGATACCCGCGGAGGTGCAGCCCTATCTATACGAACGGTGGTGGATAAGCCTATTAAGTTTGTGGGTACCGGTGAAAAAATGGAAGCCCTCGATGTGTTTTATCCTTCGCGTATGGCCGACCGCATTTTGGGAATGGGCGATATTGTTTCGTTGGTTGAACGTGCCCAAGAGCAGTTTGATGCCAAGGAAGCAGCCGAGTTGCAAAAGAAAATAGCTAAGGACAAGTTTAACTTTAACGACTTTGTTCAACAATTGCAGCAGATTAAAAAAATGGGCAACATGAAGGATTTGGTTGGCATGATTCCTGGAATGGGCAAGGCCTTGAAGGATGTGGAAATTGATAACAAAGCATTTGATAAAATTGAGGCCATCATTAAGTCGATGACCCCTTACGAGCGCGAGAACCCCGATCAAATAAGTGGCAGCCGTAGAAAACGAATAGCAGGTGGTAGTGGAAACGATATTGCTGAAGTAAACAAATTGCTCAAGCAATTTGAAGAAACCAGGAAAATGATGAAAGCCTTTACTACTGGCAACATGAAGGGAATGGCACAGAATATGAAACCACGCAGGTAGACTTATTATAGTCCCTCATTTTCCATTCTGAAAAAACAAGTATCCTCTAATTTATCCAGGTTGATAATATTTTTATTAATGCAATTTAATTAGTTTTAATTGCTTGCAGATGATTTTACTTTTGTAGAATAATAAATCAACATGAGAAAATTTTTTGTTCTGATAATTTTATTGTTTAACACTACGGTTGCACTATCACAATGCATGGATATAAATTGGATAAACCCATTGCCGCAAGGAAACCATATAGTGGGCTTGCAAGTAGTAAGTGACGATACAGTATATTGTGTAGGAGAAGGTGGTACCTTCTTGCGAACATACGATGGTGGGCAGACCTGGTTTAATAATCGAATCAAGTATTTTGATTTGTACCACATTAATTTTGTTACAGGTAATGTTGGCTTTGCATGTGGTTTTGGGGCAAGTTATGGACGTGTATACAAAACACAAGATGCCGGGCAAACCTGGTTTGAAGTATTTGTTACACCCGGCCCGCAACAGGCTTTGTATCAAGTATGTTTTATAGATGCAAATACCGGTTTTACTGCCGGGTGGCCGGGCGGTACCATTTATAAAACTACAGATGGTGGAGCAACATGGTCGGGCAAAGCAAGTGGTGGTACAGGATATATTTACAGCTTACAATTTATAACTTCTAACAGGGGAATTGCAATGATTGCTAATTCACAAGTTAGCATAACTAACGATGGTGGCGATACCTGGACTAAACAAAATCTTCCTGGAAACCCAACTATAACAGCCATGCATTTTGCAGATAGCCTTAATGGTTTTATTACAACTAGTGCCAATACAGATGCTTATAAAACTAATGATGGTGGTAATACATGGACAACAATCGCTCACGCGCTCCCATGGTTTAGGCGCGATGTGTATTTTACTAGTAAAGATACGGGCTATGTTGCAAGTTCAAGTTTCGATGTACAGGTGTCGAAAACAGTGGATGGTGGGGCAACATGGACTTCGCAAATAGTGGCAACGGTGTATAATGGTGTTCAACTGGCCTTCTCGCCAGGAAATAAAGATATTGGATACCTTGCTGCTTCAGCAGGCAAGTTTATGAAGACTACCGATGGAGGAGCAACGTGGAATAGCATTAGCAGTGGCTTTTATAATTACTTATACGATATGCAGTTTGTAGGAGATAGTACGATTTACGTTTGCTCTTCAACCGGCTTTATTAATAAGTCAACCGATTTGGGAGCTACCTGGACTACGCTTACCACCGGCACTTCAAAGCAAATTAAAGCCATGCACTTTATTAATGACTCTACCGGGATAGCCATTGGCGATCTGGGTACGGTTATTAAAACTACTAATTCAGGAAATACCTGGTCATCTAAAAACGGACAAAACAGTTTATATCAATACGATATTCAATTTATTAATAATCAACTTGGCCTGCTATGTGGTGCTGCTGGTTTGATACGCAGAAGTACAAATGGCGGAGACACCTGGAATATAGTTAGCAGTGGTGTGAACCATTTGTTGACTAAAATTTTTATGGTCAATGCTGATACAATGTATGTAGCAGCTGATTCAGGAAGGGTACTTCGATCAATTGATGGAGGGCAAACATGGGTTCAAACGTTTACTAATAATAATGCGCGAATTACCGGCTTGCATTTTTTTAATGGTATGTATGGGCTATGTGGTAACGATGGCGAATATATATATCGGACGTATGATGCCGGACAAACCTGGACAGAAATTTATGATGGATGGGGTGCTCCGGTAGAGCAATTTGCTTTTATGGATGAGCAGGTTGGCTATTACTTGCAAAGCGATTTAAGCAATGCTAACCTGTTACGCACCGCTGATGGTGGAGATACCTGGACTTACACCGACTTTAATATTGGTGATGAATTAACCACCTTAACCTTGCATAAGGGCGAGCTTTATGCGTGTGGTTATTTTGGAAAAATTGTCAAAATTACTCCTCAAGTTTTAAGCCCCGTTGTGCAGCCGTTTGTTGCTTGCGGGCAGGGGACATATACCCTTACCGTTACATCCACTATGCCGGTATACTGGTTCAATTTTCCGTACACGAATAATCCGGTTGATAGCGGCTTAAGTTTTATAACGCCATTTCTTACAACTGACGACACTTTCTTTGTTGCTTCTTACGATGCCGCTACACAATGTTATTCGCCTATTATGCCGGTGGTGGTTCATTTACAATCGTTACCATTAGTAACCTGTGGTATAAACGATACTGTTTGTAATTATGCTTCTCCTTTTACACTGTTTGGTGGTTTGCCTCAAGGCGGAGTATATGCAGGCCCGGGGGTTAACAACAATGTATTTGACCCGGCACAGGCGCAGTTTGGCATTAACAGTATTAACTACACCTATACAGATATTAATGGATGCAATGCAAGTGCAGCAGGAACTATTTTTGTTTCATCATGTACTGCTATAGATGAGAATACTTCTTCCGGTTTTTTAATTTATCCTGCTATTACGCATGATTTTGTTTTCATTAAATCAACTGCTTTACACCAGACTAATATGATAGTAAAAGTATTAAGTGCAGAAGGTAAAATTTGTTATACTCCTTTTCTAAATCAATCATCGGAAATAGATTTGCGTTCATGTGCTCCGGGAATGTATACGGTTGTCATTGAAACTGCAAACAAAGTATTCAAGCAGCGCGTAGCAAAAATCGAATAGCACTACCCGTTGTTAAATCTAATCAACAAAAATTATTAAGCATATTGATGCCTGATGATTTTAATTAATCACTTTTATTTTTTTCAAAACTTATGTATCAGTAAGCCACTTCGCAGTTTTGGTTCAAACCACGTGGTTTTGGGAGGCATTATTTTTCCTGAATCTGCAATGTCCATCAACTGTTTCATGCTTACAGGATATAAGGCAAAAGCGGCTTTCATTTCTCCACTATCCACACGTTTTTTTAATTCACCAAGACCTCTGATTCCTCCAACAAAATCAATACGCTTATCCGTACGTAAATCATGAATGCCAAGCAATGGTGACAATACTTGCTCAGATAATATCGTAACATCGAGAACACCAATAGGGTCGCTATCATTATAAGTGCCCAACCGCGCTGTCAACCTATACCATATACCTTCGCAGTATAAGCTTAACTCATGCAATTTTTGTGGTTTATAAATTTCATTACCCATGTTTTCAACATTAAAACCATGATTAAGCTTCTCTAAAAATTGTGCGGTAGTTAGACTATTCAAATCCTTAACCACTCGGTTGTAATCAATTATACTTAATTGATTGTCGGGGAAATGCACAGCCAGGAAAAAATTATAAGCCTCGTTTCCTGTATGAGTTGAGTTTGCCTTGGCAAGCTCACGCCCCACCAAAGCAGCAGCAGCAGTGCGGTGATGCCCATCGGCTACGTAGGTATATGGAATGGCGGCAAAAGCTTCAACAATATCAGATATGAGTAAATCATCATCTACCACCCACACGGTATGGCCAATGGCATCATCAGCAATAAAATCATACACAGGATTTTTTTCTGTAGCGCGCTTCACCATATGATCAAGTGCTGCTACTTGCCTGATGGCGTAAAAAACCGGTTCTGAATGCATTTGGCCCACGCGCACATGATTCTTTCTGTCTTCCTCTTTTTCGGGTCGGGTTAGCTCATGTTTCTTAACAATGTCATTAAAATAATCTTCGATGCTGGCTAATCCAACTATGCCATATTGTTCGCGTCCCATCATCGTTTGGCGGTAGATATAAATACATGGTTTTTCTTCCTGAAGAAAGACTCCCTCGTTCAACATTCGATCAAAATTTTCTTTGCCTTTCGCATACACTTCAGGCGCATAGTGATCCATATCATCGGGGCAATCTATTTCGGGTTTAATTACATGGTAGAACGAAAGTGCATTGTCACCAGCTTCGGTTTTTGCTTCCATCTCATTTAACACATCATAAGGTCGCGAAGCCACATTTGCTGCAAATTCAGGACGTGGGCGCACAGCCCTGAATGGTTTTAATATTGCCATTGAATTAATATTTTCGGACAAAGAAAAGCATAATTTATTTTTAGGATAAAATATTGTTTATACTTTTACCGAAACCCGCTTAATAACCTATGAAATTTGTTGTAATAAGTGATACCCATGGTCAGCATGAAAAGCTTGTATTGCCTCAGGGGGATGCCATTATACATGCAGGAGACCTTACCAAAAGAGGGTACAGGTCAGAAGTGATTGATTTTTTAAAATGGTATACGGAGCTAGATTTCAAATACAAAATATTTATTGCCGGTAATCACGATTTTTTGTTTGAGCAAAATCCCGAAGTTATAGAAGATCTACTTCCACAAAATCTGATTTATCTTTTTGACCAATCAGTAACTATAGAAGGAATTAAAATTCATGGATCACCTATTCAACCATGGTTTCACGATTGGGCTTTTAACAGGCAACGTGGAGAAGATATACAACGGCACTGGAATTTAATACCACCTGATACGGATATACTAATAACCCACGGACCTCCAGCCGGAATGCTTGATCGCCTTGCAATGGGTATTGATGTTGGCTGCGAAAATCTGAAAACAACAGTTGAGAAAATTAAACCAAAGTTCCACATTTTTGGCCACATACACGAGAGTTATGGTATTCGAATACTAGAGGGTGTTACGTATATAAATGCCTGCATTTTAAATGAAGACTATATCATACAGAATGAACCTTTGACTTTTGATTTTGAAGGGGTATAAATGGTATCAGCTAGTTCAAAAATTTACAGGAAAAGAGTTACCTGTGAAAAATTGCTTTAGCCATTTCAAATTTTTTTGCATTCTGTTTTTAAAAGTCCAAATTGATAATCGCCTTTTCCTTAATTTATTTAGATTTATGTTCAATAAGTGCTGGCATATGACGTTAGGTGGTTTATTCTGTTAAGCAATATATTTTAAATACATTCTAAGCTTATATTTGCTGACCTTAGTATCATAAAAGCCTCATGAACAAAGTATATACCCTCAGTTACAAAGTTTGCCTTGCAATTGTTGCTTTGTTTATGGTAGATGATAATCAGGCAAATGCGCAAAAGGTTGGCTTGGTGCTTAGCGGAGGAGGCGTACGTGCTTTCGCACATATTGGGGTGATAAAAGCGCTGGAGGAAAATAATATTCCCATCGACTACATTACAGGGACATCGGGCGGGGCCTTGGTAGGAAGCCTTTATGCCTGTGGCTATAGTGGGTACGAAATAGAAGCTATTGTTACCAGTGAAGAATTTGCCAATGCTGGCGAAGGTATTTTTCCTGAGGAAATGGTTTATACTTTTTTGAAACAAAATCCCAATGCATCGTGGATTACGTTAAAAATTGGAATCGATTCCGTATTACGGGCACGCGTACCATCAAGCATAGTCAACTCAGCAGCAGTTGATTTTGGTTTAATACAGTATTATGCCAAGCCAATAGCTGCGGCCGGTTATAATTTTGATAGCCTCTTTGTGCCATTCAGATGTGTGGCGAGCGATATAAAATCGAAATCGCAGGTTGTGTTTAAAGATGGCGACCTTGGTCTTGCTGTGCGTGCATCTATGGCATTTCCATTTTATTTTTCAAGTGTGAATGCGGATGGTAAAATAATGTTTGATGGAGGAATGTATAATAATTTTCCGGTTGATGTAATGCTTAACGAGTTCATGCCTGATGTAGTTATTGGAAGCAGCGCTGCAGGCCCCATCGAAATTCCTTTTGAGGATAATATCATTTCGCAAACGCGAACCATGCTCACTCAAACCACCTACTATAATGTGCAACGCAAGCAGGATTTTTTAGTTCAGAGCAATGTGCAGTTTATGGATGTTTTTGATTTTACAAAAGTAAAGGCAGCTATTGATTCTGGCTATGTGCAAACCTTACGCATGATTGACAGCATTGCAGCTCGTATTCCCCGATGTCTGGTGCCTGACGAGCGAAAACTGAATCGCTCTCAATTTCATAAGGCGCTCAAACCTTTTATTATAACCGAAGTTAAAACTTCAGGTGTAAATGTCGATCAGGCGTTTTATATCAAATCGGTTGTTAAGCCATCAAAGGGCCCTGTAAGTTTAGATAAAATTAAGGTTGGTTTTTTTAGGCTCGCACAAGATCAAAATATAAAATATGTTTTTCCCTTTTTAAAAAGGAATCTTGATGATAGCACCTATACATTGCAGTTACAAGTTCGCAGAGAAAAAGACTTGATAGTAGATTTTGGCGGAAACTTTTCATCACGTCCGGTAAACGAAGGTTTTGTTGGTGTTCAATATAATTTTTTAGGAAGACAGGCTCTCTCCATAAATGGAAACGTATATTTTGGTAAACTGTATAATGCTGCCTATGCATCGCTGCGAGTTGCCAATCCGGGGCGGTATAATTTTTATATAGAGCCTTATTACTCTATTGGCAGGTGGGATTATTTCAGGAGCAGCAGTTCTTTCTTTGAAGATGTAAAGCCAAGCTATCTGATAACAGATGAACAAAAAACAGGTGTTGATTTCTCTATTCCTATTCGCAACAGGGTAAAGGTTATTGGTAATGCTGCATTTTTTTCAATCGATAATAAATATTTTCAGTCGCAACAGTTTAGCACAGCTGATACCGCAGACCAAACAACTTTTGTAGGCACCATTTATGGTGTTCAATTTGAGCGCAATCAGCTCAATCGTAAAATGTATGCTAACCGTGGCAGCAATTTCATTTTTTCGATAAAGCAGGTACAGGGCCGTGAGTTAACGGTACTTGGCACGTCAGCCATAGTGCGCGATACCTCGTCACAGTTTAACTCGTGGGTGCGTGCGCGTGTGGTATGGGATAATTATTTTTTTCAACAGCGCTATTACAGCCTTGGCATTTATAGCGAATTGATGCTAAGTAGCCAACAGTTTTTTGCAAATTATACGGCAAGTATTTTATCTGCACCGGTGTTTGAACCTACTCAAGAAAGTAAAACCATCTTCCTTAATAAATTCAGAGCACACAATTACGTTGGATTGGGAATTAAAAATGTATTTAGCATCAATCGCAGTTTTGATTTTCGTATTGAGGGATATATTTTTCAGCCCTTTCAGGAAATATTGCGTGGAGCCAATGATTTAAAAGCCACCTATGGTATTCCCTTTAATAAGCGCTATTTGATTGGTGCCGCCTACCTTGTTTACAATACGCCTTTATGCCCAATCAGTATAGGTTTTAATTATTATGCCAACGAACCAAAGCCCACTACATTCATGTTTCATGTTGGGTATATCTTGTTTAATAGAAGGGTGATAGATTAGTATAACTGTAATAATATACGTTTTGCCAAAGTAATTATTCCACTATTTTTCCATCTACCATGTGCAGGCTGCGGTCGGCCATTTGTGCCAATGTTTGGTTGTGTGTTACAATCAGAAAAGATTGACCAAAGTCTTTACGAAGTTTAAAAATAAGCTGATGCATTTCGTTGGCATTGGCACTATCAAGGTTGCCGGTAGGTTCATCGGCCAATATAAGTTTTGGATTATTAATTAATGCCCGTGCAAAGGCTATGCGTTGTTGTTCGCCACCTGATAGTTGGGAGGGCTTATTTTCTGCACGATGTGCCAGCCCAAAATAATTGAGTAAATCCTGAGCACGTTTCTCTACCACATGTTTTTTTTGTTGCGATATAAATGCTGGTATGCAAATATTTTCTAGTGCACTAAATTCCGGTAGCAGGTTATGAAATTGAAATACGAAACCAATATCGCAATTGCGATATCGCGATTGCTGAGTAGAAGAGTAGTCCAGAATATTTTTGTCGTTAAATAGTATTTTACCACTATCGGGAAGGTCAAGCGTTCCGGTAATTTGCAGCAATGTTGTTTTTCCCGCACCCGAAGCACCCGTTAGTGCAACCACTTCGCCAGCTTGCATTTGCATACTTACACCTTGTAGTACCTTAACGGCACCGTAAGATTTTGTAATATCTATTACCTTAAGCAACATGTGGCAAACATAGATTTTTTTTATTTAACGAAAGACGTTTGTTAGCGATTTGAATTATGAATAAATACATTTGTAAAAAAAAGACAATGCAATTATTAGATGGAAAAATAGCCTCCTCATTTTATAAACAGGAAATAAAAGCTAAGGTTGCCGCACACGTTGCTTCTGGCAAGAAGGCACCACACCTGGCCGCCATTATTGCCGGCAATGATGGAGCTTCGGAGGCATATGTAGGTAACAAAATTAAAACCTGCAATGAAATAGGATTTGAGTCTACCCTCATTCGCTTATCAGCAGATGTTACACAATCCGAATTGCTTAAACATATAGATGGATTAAATAACAATCCGGCCATTGATGGATTTATTGTTCAGATGCCATTGCCAAAGCAGATTAATGTGCAACAGGTAACCGAGGCTATTCAGCCTGCAAAAGATGTAGATGGATTTCATCCAATAAACAACGGTCGTATGATGCAGCAACAGCCTTGTTATTTACCTGCTACACCCAAGGGCATTCTTCTATTGCTTGACTACTATAAAATTGATACACAGGGCAAGCATTGCGTAATACTTGGTCGTAGTAATATTGTAGGAGGCCCAATGAGCGTACTTATGTCGCGCAAAGCATCGCCCGGCAATTGTACTGTAACACTTTGCCATAGCGGAAGTAAAAATATTACGCACTTTGTTCAGCAAGCCGATATTGTAATTGCAGCGCTTGGTCAACCATATTATGTAAAGGCAGATATGATAAAGGAAGGCGCAGTTGTTATTGATGTAGGGATTACCCGTGTTACAGACACAACCAATACCAAAGGTTACCGACTTGCAGGCGATGTAGATTTCGAAAATGTAAAGGATAAATGTAGTTACATTACTCCAGTGCCCGGTGGAGTAGGGCTTATGACCATAGTAGGTTTATTGCAGAATACGTATAGCGCGGCAATCAAAGAAGTGTTCAGTTAATATTATCAATGCTTAACATTGTAGTCAGAAGTTGATTTTTTTAAAGGCATTAAAAGAAAGGAAAGCATTGAAGCAAGTCATAGCTAATAACTTCGAATTAATAAGTTGGGTTACAGCTATTATTTTTTTGGCCATTAATCCTCCTGATACCTATTACCCCATTTGCCCTTCGCAATGGCTGCTAATTCACTATTGCCCTGGTTGCGGTATTGGTCGAAGCATTGGGTGTGCCTTACGATTTGATTTTCATGCATCATGGCAATATCATAAATTAGGAATTCCCGCAACAATAATTTTACTTTGGCGTATCAAATCATTATCCACCAATATTTTTAACAGTAACAAACTTAAATCAACTTAATATGGAACGAAACTTTATGATGATGCTTCCAGGCATAGAGCCTGAAGAGATTTTATTTTTGAATGAATACACCAAAGACCTGAGTGATAATCAACTTAGAACATTTATGTCAATGTATGGAAGTAAACGAAAAGACTCGCAAACAATTTTGATTTGTACCCTTGTTGGGTTGTTTGCCGTTGCAGGTATTCAGCGCTTTATAACCAATCAAATTGGAATGGGAATATTATATCTGCTTACTGGTGGCCTTTGTTTAATAGGCACCATCATAGACCTTGTAAATTATAAGAAACTTGCCAACGAGTACAATCAAAAAACAGCAATGGAAGTTCTAAGCATTACTAAAATGAGTGCTTAATTTTAACTACCAACCAAACATAGCAAGTTCCGGATAAATAGCCGGTTCCATAACTTCAGGAGTATTATTTGACTGACTACGATCAGTAATTCTTTTGCTTATTGTGTGAGCTTCCATTTCTTGCTCATTGTAAGAAAGCATCATAGCCTTTATATCATCTTTCGATAAATCGCTTTGTAGCCATTCCTGTTCCTTCGCAATAGGAACAATAAAGGGCATCCGTTTCATGGTATTGTGTATCTGAGCCATCAGCGGGTTTGCGGCAACAGTAATAATGGCAAATGAGTTAATGACCTCACCTGTATTCTTATTTAGCCATGTATCATAGATGCCACCAAGCGAAAAGAACTCACGATTTTTAAGGTGAATATAAAAAGGGTACTTGTGCTTATTTAAAGTGTGCCACTCATAAAATCCTGTAACCACAATTAAACAACGCTTTCGCGCTACAGCGCGAAAGGATGGCTTCTCAAATATCGTTTCTGATTTTGCATTTAATGTTTGATCACGAATTTGCATTGCCTGTTCCTCATCTTTACACCAGTTAGGAATAAGACCCCATTGCATTGCTTGCAACAAGTGTGGTTCTTCGCTAGTAATTACCGGCACCTGGGGATGCGCGAATCCACTAATATGATATACGTTTTCTATAAGTAACGGCAACTTATGTTGTACTCCGTAATGTTTTTTTACGCGTTCTGCACGTGCTTCCAGATAGCTGATATTATAGCACATAAATTACTTACCTGTTATCTCTCCAAACCAAATGTTCATCGCTTCGCTTGTCGAAAAAATCAGTGCATTTACCATCGCCATTACCTGTTATGCCTCCATCCGGATAGCAAAGGGTGTTACAGTTATCATCCAGCAATTCCGATGGAATATCGCAACAGTAAGATGTTACGTAGAAAACTTTTTTTCCATTATAACAATATTGATATATGCTTACTGGAGGATTTTTTTTTGCCTTACTTTTATATTCAGTTATTTTATTTTGAATGCAAGTAGGAATTTTATTCTCGTCAAAATGCTTGCAGTCGATGGCTTTGCGGCAAGTACCCACTAAAAGTATGGTAACAACTAATAAAAGATTTTTCATCTGATAAGTTTACTGTTTCAAATCCATGTTCTTAAGCGTTACTTCAACTGCTGGTGGAATGGATACTTCGATATTTATTTCGGCAACCTTAAAATTACCAGTAGTAATTTTTTGTTGAAACTTATCGGCTGCTTCTATGGCACGTATCATCATTACCAATATTTCTTTATCGCTGTTTTCTTTTAGAATAGTTTCTATTTCATAATCATTAAGGTCGGCAAATTTGCGTAGATGAAAAATTATCTTCGGTGGCAACCCGATATTAACGGTTACTCCGGTGGTTTGGTAACCCGCTTTTTCAATTAATGGGCTAAAGTTGAGCAGATGATTTGTAAAGTCATACATCTTTTCACGACCCATTTGTGCAAAATCGGGAATGTTGTTTATTGTTTTTTTAAACGATTCGATGGATGATTCGATACCTGCAGAAATTGTATCAAGCGTGTCGGTGGTGGCAGCTTTCAAATTTTCATATATAGAATCTTTTTCGCTCATGCTTATTTAAACTTTGGCCCATTGTAAAATGGCTTTTACAGGTTTGGTTGTGGTAATCAAAATATCATGATTCTCGCCAAGACCAAAAGCAATATAATCTCCTTCGCGCATATGTACTTTCCGACTAACTCCTATTGTATCTGTGATGTTGCAGTTGCATGATCCTTCAAGTATGATGAAGCTTTCGTTTAAATCGTGATGTACTTCTTCGGGGACTTCTTGTTTTACCCAGGCTACGAACAAATCGCGTTTATCATCAGATAAAAGTTTATGCAAATGGATATTATCAAAATCAGTTGGTGGTTTTATTTCTTTCACCAGTTCTTCCCAAACTAGCAAATTGGCATCCGAGGTTAACCATGGATACTGACCGGCCTTGGGTTTCACATAATTTTGTTGCATGGCAATTAGCGTTTCAAGGTTTGCCAGTATTTTTTTGCCTGAATCTTCAGGTACCTTTTCGGCATAGGTGCTTGCAAAATCGACAAGTATATTTTCTACTGCATTCACTTCTTCGGCCGATGAATTGTCTATCCAATCTCCAATTTCCTTTTTTGTAATCTCTGTTTTCTTTCTCATGAATTAAAAATTTTACGCAGTTCCTGCATGGCAGCACGCGTTCGTGTTTTTACCGTACCAAGGGGTATGCTAAATTCATCCGATATTTCTTGTTGAGTATATCCTTCAAAATACATTAACGCTATCATTTGCTTGTGTTCAGGTTGTAAACCATGCACCATTTTTTTTACACCTATGGCATCTTCGTGGGTAGTTTGTAAAAACTTCATTTCCTGAATTGCGTAATTTTCGATGCTTTTGTTTTGCGTTTTCTTTATAGAATAAGCCGAGCGGGTAAAATCGATAGATGTGTTGCGGGCAATATTAATAAGCCAGGTTGCAAATCTTCCTTTGGTTTGATCATATATGCTCATGTTGCGCCATACTTTAACAAAGCAATCCTGTAAGAGGTTTTGGGCATCTTCTTCATCCTTTACAATTCGCAAAATAATGCCAAACAACATCGCACTATAATGTTTGTATAAATGCTCATATGCTTCGCGGTTTCCTTCGCGTAGTTGATGCACAAAAGCTTCTTCGGAAATGGTATCAGGGTTATTCATTAGGTTAATTGGAATGGTAAATTAAAGGAAATTCAGATTAAAATGCAATGCCTTGTTGTTGGTTTTTTTAAGAATTTATTATTTGCCAGCTGTTGTAACTAACACCGTATATGTTTTTAGTTGCAGCTACTCTTGGGTAATTGATAGATTTTATTTTTTTTAGCGTTTAGTCGCCTTCGCATTACAGATGAATAAATTTTTTAGGATTTAATTGCCTCACCAATACTATAAGCTGTTGTAAACATTGCATTTATCTGTTGAAAATCTTGTAAAGGCAACTGTTGATGGTCAAGGTTATGCTTTATGTGGTAAAAGAAATGGAAGCAAAAATGCATTGGCATGATTTTTACTTAATATATAACCCCGAGGTGCATGGGTTACTAACATACTTACAGGTAAGCAGTAGAATTATCAATGCGTAGAAAAACCGCTACACTTGTTTATAACTTTGAACCAATTATAGCCTATTGACTTGTTGTTTCAAAAATTAATTCTATATTGCTCCCCCATTACCCTCCCTTCTCCTTAAATATTAAATTAATTGAATGTTGTTTGTAAAAACCTAAAAGGAATGAAGAGAATTTATCAATGTGCAGTAATCCTTGGTGCTTGGATGTGGCACAATACGGCAAATGCTCAGCTTGTAAATGAAAAGTTTGATAAGTTGATTGTATCAGAAAATTTCGAAACATCCAGTAATAGTTACTGGTCAACCGTTTCTAACAATGAAAATTTATTTGTGATACAGGATGGAGAATACATCCTTAATCGTAAGATTATGGTTTCTCCGTATGCAGTAGTTTCAAATTATGAAACCGGCTACGAAACGTATCGTTTAGTCACGTCCCTCAAAATAGAAAAATCTGGAACCGATGAAACCGCAATTGGGTTAATATTTAATTCGCAACCGAGCAACAAGGGTTGTTATTTGTTTGAACTTAATAAGTTCAAAGAATATCGGGTTAGGCGCCTAGATGGAAGCACCTACAAACTTCTTACCGGTGACCCTAAAAATGGTGGATGGCTTAAGCATTCTGCAATTGTTGAAGTTGGTATGCCCAACCTGATTGAAATTAGAACTTCTAATAGCAATTTCGATCTGCTCATAAACAATACTTTTGTACAGACTTTAAATGATAATACCTATGCCTCAGGTAAGGTAGGTGTGGTGATAGGACAAACCACTAAAGGCAAAGTAGATTTTTTGTACTTTTTTACGAATAATAATTCCTATCAGGCAACACATACAGCTACTGAAACAAAAGCCCAAAATTCGAATCAGCAAACCAGTGGAGGTAATACCGATGACGTAGATATTTCGGCATTGGCAGAGTCTATTATTCAATTGAAAACTCAAATCAACAAGCTAAAAGAGGATAACAACATGTTGCGCAAGACCATTGATGCCATGAAAGGCGAAGACAATGATTTGGAGGCTATGAAGAAGGGATACGAAGCACAGATTGCCGTATTGCAAAACGAAGTGTCGATACAAAAGGCACGGGTAGATAGCACCATCTTTGCCACCAAGGACCTTGCTAAATATCGTGACATGATTAAAGGGGATGAAAATGGAGATTTATTAATCACCCTTAGCAAAACCTTAAAACAAGAAAGAGAGAAAACCGTAAAGCTTACAACAGATAATCAGCAGCTTCGCGATTCACTTGACATGATACGCACAGCTATGAAAACCATTCTTGGTACATCGGGAGATGCAGTAATTCAAAAGCAACAGGCTCCCAAGTCGGGAACGTCTAAGCCTACTAATCAGGTTCCTTCGCCACCCAAGCAAGGGGGTAATGGCCCACATCCCGGAACAACTGCCGACAAGCAGTTGATAAATGAAGATGACGAAAATACGGCCTCGCAAGAAACAGATCAAACACAACAATTACTTAAACCTAAGCAGTAACTAGTTATATGCGAATAACATTATTTAACAAGGCATTTTTAGTGCCTTGTTTTTTTTTAACCACCTTTTTTATTTGCAATAGCCCGGTGGTTTATGCGCAGTCATCTTTTGCCATACAAATAGATACCGCTCCAATAACCGTAATGCCGGCATGGCATTCGGGTGCAGTTTCACATCATAATGGATATTGGATATTGATAGGAGGGAGAGTTAATGGATTGCATGGTTTTCAACCCGCCAATGGATTTCCATTGGCCGGAGCAAATCAGAATATTTATGTTATTGATTATAAAAATGATGTGGTCTATAGCCAATCTGTTGCCGCTTATAACTCAGCCCTTTACGACCATTTAACCGCATCATCTTATCAGTTTCTGCAACGCGATAGCATCTTGTACATTTCAGGAGGGTATGGCTTCGGCTCGGCTAGTTTCGATTATATTACCTTTCCTTTGCTTACTGCTGTTAATCTAAACCGCTTAATAAGTGATGTGATTTCGCAGACCAGTGCCGAAGCTTTGTTTAAAACCTATACCGACACCGTTATGGCCGTAACAGGCGGGCAAATGATGTTGCGCGATAACCGCTTTTCAATTGTATTTGGACATCGGTTCGATGGTTATTATTCAGAGAATGATTCTTCCGGATTTTATGTGCAACATTATACGAATCAAATTCGCAGTTTTGAAATTATAGACACCAACAATTATTTGGGAATAGCCAATTATACTACTGTTTACGATTCGCTTAATTTTCACCGCAGAGATTATAATCTGGTACCACAGATATTTCCCAATGGTAAACCAGGCCATACAGCCTTTACAGGAGTTTTCAGATATGAAGCCGACCTGCCTTTTTTAGATTGCATTAATATTGACAGTGCCGGCAGTTGGCAATTGATACCTAATTTTAATCAAAATCTGAATCAGTATCATACAGCAACTATGCCTGTATACGATGCTGTGAACAACGACATGCATAACGTATTTTTTGGTGGCATGAGTTTGTACTACCTCGATAGTATTACCTCGCAACCAGTTATTGACACCATGGTGCCTTTTGTAAATACCATTAGCAAGGTAGTTCGTAAATCCGACAGCAGTATGGTTGAGTCCGCTTTTGGCGTGCGCATGCCTGCATTGCTTGGTACCAATGCCCATTTTATTCCGGCAGATGGTGTTGATATGTATGATAATGGAGTGATAAAATTAAATGCCCTTTCGGGCAATACACTGGTTGGATATATAGCAGGCGGTATTAAAAGTCCGGCACCCAATATCAGTAAAACCGGAGTATGGGTGAGTTCAGCAGTAAGCACGGTGTACCGGGTTTGGGTAGATCCTTCGGCAACCAAAATAAACGATTTACCTGTAACTAATACCATATACGATCTTATCGTTTATCCCAATCCGGCTGCCGATTATTTTACATTTCAATTTAACGCAATTAATGCAGGGGAGGCGGTAGCAACCTTATATGAAGTAGGTTCTACCCGAACAATTTGGAAAAAGAAAATACAACTACTTAAAGGAAGCAATAAATTTCTGATTGACCAGGTTAGATTAAGTGCCGGTACCTACGCGGTTGAAGTAGAATTTGAACAACTTAAAAAGGCCACCATTCTTAAAATTGAGTAAGTATAAAGCTGAAGTTTTATTTTTGGTTTCATGATAAAGCCTGCCCTCTGGCCATTGATTATAAATGATTGATTGTTTACCTCAGTAATCCATCAGGCAAAGCCATAGAATTCCGTTTTTTTTGATAAAAAATTGTAGAAATCAAAAAGATAAGTACTTTTGCGCCTCGATTTTGAAAAAAATCAGACGGTCGGGTAGTTCAGTTGGTTAGAATACATGCCTGTCACGCATGGGGTCGCGGGTTCGAGTCCCGTCCCGACCGCAAAAAACAAAAGGAAGCCGAGGCTTCCTTTTATCATTAATTATCTTTCCAGTTTCAGTTTAAGCTTACAGGCTTATTTTTATCAAAGGATATGTTATAGCTATACTTGAGCGATTGCCATTCGCGCGGTTTCAAGTCAATGGTCCAGCTCAATAATCCTGTACTTAGCTCATGATTTGCTTTTTGAGCTTCCAATAATTCAATCTTAATTTCCTTATTATTGGTTACAGGTATCTGATCTTCAATTACCAGATTTATCAGTTTCGATTTGTTGCTTTTTATTCGCAACTCATATCCTACCGTTTTGGTTATTGTGCCTGCAAGGAAATTAGAATTTTGCTTAGAAGGTTGTTTTGTTCTTGTTATAACCAGGCCATTATCTCTGCCCAGAGCAAGTTGAAGTGTATCATTTATAACCGATGGGTTTAAAACGGTTTGGCCTACATACGTTCCTTCGTAAAAAACATTGGCTGTACCTGGTAACAAACTTAGCGATTCCCAGCCTGCAATTTTTGCAATTAGAAATGCTTCGCTCTCCAACTTAGGCACCAGGTAGTGGTAGTATTTAGCTGGTAACTCATCTGACTTGATTGCCACCAGGTGGTTAACTCCGTCCGATGGAATGGTGTAGTTAAGGTTAATATTAAATTCAACATTCGTCATAGTTTCAATTAGTTGCGAATAATTTGCCGATGATTGGGCTGCACTTAATTCATCCATGTCTTCGCTAGTTTTCTTGTCTAAGATGCGCACTTCATTTACTGAGTTAAGTTGGCTAAGTTCGCGCCCCTTGAGGTGATTTTAATTTCGCAGGTTGCGTATTAAAGTAGTCAACATACCAGGTAGGTAACTCGGGCTTTAGGTTGCCTTTGTTTGGATTTGAAGTACTTAGTTTAAGCTTTACATTATCCCATAATTCGCCAGAACTTTGATACACATTAGCCTTATAGGTAAGCTGCATGGGGGCTCCGGCCGATGTGCTTCTCAAATCATATAATGGAACCCAACCAGCCCCTTGAACCATATAGTTTATCGTTAAAGTGCCAGGTGTTGCAGCCTCTGCACTAATGGTAACTACAACCTGATGTTCGGGCTCATATACTATAGTTGGCTCCTCGCTATTTCTATATGTGCGCAGCTCCTGTAAGCGCTCGTTTAAGCGAGTAAGTAGTTTTTGATGTTTCCATTCGGACCGGTTTATAGTTGCTAGCTGAGCATTTATGTCAGTAAGTTTTATACGGAAGTATTCCATTGCTTGCTTCAACACCGGCAGCGAATCGCTTTTGCCCTCACCTTTTGCAAGCTTGTTTTTTATAATCATATCTTTTTCAAGGAGTAGTGCATTCTTTTGCTCCGCTACCTCGGCCACACTAAAGTTTATTTCTGTAATTGAATCTTCAATCGAAGTTATATCCTTAAGTATATTTTGTGGCAACTTGGTTTCTTTTTTTGCTGCAGGTTGCGGGTAGGCAATGCTATGTTTTACTTCGAGTATGGTGAAGTTGCCGCTGCCTCCGGCTTGTATACTAAGTGGATTTATAAATTTTGACAGTCCATTAAATACATAGTTAGTAACTCCGGGTGTTGCTGTAATGTTAGCTTTTCTAAAAACCTGTGCCCCTTGTGTAAACACGGTTACATTGGTTACGTCTGATTTTACCTTTTTCTCGTTGGCCATCGCCTGCATGGTCACAAAAAGACCTGCCATTAAAATTAGTTTTTTCATAAAATTAAAATTTTTGATTTGTTGAATAGGAGATGCCGAGCTTCAATTTATTCCATAAGGGAAATTAGGAAAATAAAATTTTAGTATATTTAAAGGTATGCAACTGAGGCTATTACGATTTCATATTTTTAGATGGTAAATGCCATTCCAAAAAATGCTTTGATGACCTTAAGAGTGACTCATGCTTTGTTTTTTAGGGTAACAGGCAGGAAGGCAGTCTTCTGTTTTGCAGGACTATAGAGGCATTGGAGCACATAAGCAGGGGCAAAAGCTTATTCAGGAGAGGCCGTTTGCAACATTGTTATTTTTCTTGTTTTTGGAAAGAAAAAGATATTATCTTTGCGCCTCAATTTTTTAAAGCTAATTAAAAAAAAATGACAAAACAGTATGAAACCGTAATGATTCTCAACCCTGTACTCTCACAGGAGCAATTGAGCGATACGGTTCAAAAATTTAAGAAAATCCTCACCGATCAAGGTGCCGAGGTTGTTTTTGAAAACAATTGGGGATTACGCAAATTAGCTTACCCTATTCAGAAAAAGAATACGGGATTCTATCATTTAATCGAGTTTAAGAGCCCCGGAGAGGCAATTAAAAAGTTAGAGTTAGAATATAAGCGCGATGAGAGAGTAATGCGTTTTCTCACAGTTGTGTTGGATAAGCATGCAATTGCTTACAACGAAAAGAAAAGAAAGAATGCCGAACTAAAGAAGGCAGAAAGTGAAACCGTTAATTCTTAATCGCGATGGAAAACTCAACACCAACACAAGCTCCACCGAGCAATTCAGAGATTCGTTATTTGAATCCTCCGGCAGTAGACATGCAACGCAAGAAATATTGCCGTTTTAAAAAATTAGGTATCAAGTACATTGACTACAAAGATGCAAGTTTCTTACTTCGCTTTGTAAACGAGCAGGGCAAAGTATTGCCACGCAGGTTAACAGGTACTTCACTTAAGTATCAGCGTAAAGTTGGGCAGGCCGTAAAACGTGCACGCCACTTAGCTTTGATGCCTTATGTAGCCGACTTGTTAAAATAATTCTTTACTAAACGTACAAAACCAAAGACCAATGGAAGTAATTTTAAAATCAGATGTAAAAAATCTTGGCTTTGCCAATGATGTGGTAAAAGTAAAGAATGGCTATGGCCTCAATTACCTTATTCCTCAGGGATATGCAATAATAGCCAGCGAAACAAATAAGAAGGTACATGCAGAAACGGTAAAACAACGCGCACATAAAATTGCCAAGCTTCGTAACGATGCTCAAGCTATTTTAGATGCGATAGGTGCAATAACACTTACCATACCAATGAAGGCCGGAGAAAAAGGCAAGTTGTTTGGTAGTGTAACCTCACAACATTTAGCTGATATTTTGAAAAAGCTTGGATATTCTATCGATCGCAAGCAAATCTCAATGCCAGCTGAGCATGTAAAAACATTAGGAAGCTATACTGCAGAGTTAGTATTGCATCGCGATGTTAAGGGGCCAATAAATTTTGATGTAATAGAACAAGAGTAATTCTTAAGTTCACCATTCAGTATACCCTGAGTTTGGTTTAAGTAACCGACTATCAGGAAAAAGTACTAACGAATGCAGAATTTCAAAAAATAAGGAATTAAAATGGCAACAACATCAGACGTAAACGTAGGCACCATACTCAGGTATAATGGCGAATTGTGCATAGTTACCGAATGGCAACATCGTACACCAGGAAATTTGCGAGCATTTTATCAGGGTAAAATGCGCAATATGAAATCCGGCAAAAACCTTGAAAACCGTTTCCGCAGTGGCGAAGAGGTGGATATAGCCCGGGTTGAATTTAAAGAAATGGATTACTTATACGAGGAAAATGGAAGTTTGATTTGTATGGATCCCGAAAACTTTGAACAAGTGCCGGTGCCAAAAGAATATTTTGGCGATGGTATGCAATTTATGAAAGAAGGCGATAAGGTTAAGGTGGCTTTCGAAAGCGACTTGCCAATCATAGGCGAAGCGCCCAATTTTGTAACTCTTGCCATAACTTATTGCGAGCCAGGAGTAAAAGGAGATACCGCAACCAACACCCTTAAACCTGCTACACTCGAAACAGGGGCCATTGTAAGTGTGCCTTTGTTTGTAAACGAAGGCGAAACTATTCGTGTTGATACCCGCACAGGGTCGTACATGGAACGTGTAAAGTAATTTTGAATTGAATCGACAATATTTAAAACCGGCTTTAGCCGGTTTTTTTATATCATTTGCCGACATTTCATATTCAACAGTACACTGATTAACTTGTTTGATAAACCTGAATTTAGTGTTAAATCGTAACACTAAGCATATACTTACTAAGCATAACTGAATAGCATTAATAGCACATGCTTGGTTTTAATTTGGTTTTCAGTAGCAATTGTTTTTATAAGGTGCAATAAATTGATAGAAGGGTTTCTGTAGAAATTAACTACATCACTAATGGTAAGGGGAGGTAAGGTCAAATTATAATTTTGCGAATAATATAAGACCAAGTTTCCTCGAAATTTAAAACTTTAAAAGAAAAATGATCAACATGATCGCTAAGTAAATATGGATTCACTCACACAAATAGTGCTTGGTGCAGGCATTGGCGAATTAACTATGGGCCGCAAGATCGGAAATCGTGCCCAGTTGATTGGTGCTATTGGCGGCACCCTGCCCGACCTTGATGTGCTGTTCACGTTACACTTAAAAAATAGTGTCGAATACTTCGAGATTCATCGTTCCTATTCGCATGCATTGTTTCCACTCATACTTGCAGCATTCCCACTGGCATACCTCACTCACATAATTTTCAAACGTAAGCATAGCTATTGGGCCTTTTACACATTATGGGCGTTGGCATTGGTTACTCATACCATGCTCGATTGCTGCACTACCTATGGCACACAGTTCTTTCTCCCGTTCTCGCGTTACCTTGTTGGGCTCAATACCATTTCTATCATTGACCCTTTGTACACCATTCCATTTATGGTATTACTTATCATCTGCTTGTTTAAACGAAGAGAAAGCGCTGTCCGTAGAAAAATTGCAATTGCTTCATTTATTGTAAGTGCAACATATATGGTGATGGTTATAGGCTGCAAAAAGGCTGCATATACTGCCATGTCTGCTTCGTTACAGAATAACCATGTGGCCTATACTACGCTTAGGACAACACCTTCCATCTTTAATGGGATGCTTTGGGCAGGCATTGCTTATAACCGCGATTCGCTGCATGTTGGCGAATATTCAGTATGGGATAAGGACAAGAATGTGGAATTTGTTTCGTTCCCAACCAATCAACATTTAAAAGAAAAATTCACTTGCCCCGAACTTTCAACCTTAATGTGGTTTTCTCAAGGCCAGTATATCTTCGAACATGTGAATGATACCACAGCACGTTTATATTTGGTAAAATGGGGCCGTTTTGATTATGATAAAAAGCAACCACTCGATGCATTCCGTTTTTACTTTACACTTATAAAACATGGCGACAATAAAGTAGAAGTAATTTCGCATGAGCCTTCCGAAGGTGAAATTAATTTCAAAGAAGCCTTTGCAAAATTATGGCGAAGAATATTTTACTATTGATTACTATTTTACGCACATCTGTAATTATATACTCACATCCCTCTTCGGAGCAATGTTACATTAAATGAGACGATAAAATCATTTAAGGTAAATGCTTTTACTCCAAACAATTTATCTTCTTACAAATTGATGAATCGAATGACAACGAATATATTTTAATCTATGAGTGTGTGCTTATTTTGAAAAAAAATGAATGTCAATTAATATTTACAACCAGCCAACAATCACAACACTATCCCTTACAACCATCTCCTGAAAGCATCAGCCACCACAAGGTCCTTGCTGCCTTCTTTATATTGATAAAACCCGTGGCCGGATTTTTTTCCTAAATGCCCTGCTCGTACCATATTTACCAAAAGCGGACAAGGAGCATATTTCGGATTTTTAAACCCATCATATAATACATAGAGGATATTTAATACTACATCTAAGCCGATAAAATCAGCCAACTGCAATGGACCCATTGGATGGTTCATCCCAAACTTCATTACCGTATCTATATCGCGAACATTAGACACACGCTCATGCAAGGCAAATATGGCTTCGTTTATCATCGGTATCAAAACACGATTGCTAATAAAACCCGGATAATCGTTTACTTCGGTTGGTATTTTACCAATTCGCACCGATAACTCATTTATCGCACCTGCCACGCTGTCCGAAGTTAAATAACCACGGATTACTTCAACCAATTTCATTACCGGAACCGGATTCATAAAGTGCATTCCAATTACTTTATCGCCACGCTTAGTAGCTGCACCAATCATCGAAATACTTATTGATGAAGTGTTTGATGCTAATATACACTCAGGTTTGCAATGTTTATCAAGATCTTCAAATACCTTTATCTTAATATCAACCCTTTCAGAAACCGCTTCAATCGCAAGGTCTGCGTT
Organism: Bacteroidota bacterium; assembly: GCA_016714535.1. Taxonomy (NCBI): domain Bacteria; kingdom Pseudomonadati; phylum Bacteroidota; species Bacteroidota bacterium. Next base: position 12,208 of record JADKDR010000012.1, on the reverse strand, counting down.
GATTACGCCCTTCGATAAATCTGTATGTGTGGTAATATTATTTAATGCCATGGCCTTCACTTCTTCAGTTAGAGTTTGCTTGGCAATCATCCTGTCAAGATTGGCTGTTATAGTAGCTATGGCCTTATCAAGGGCGTTTTGATTAATATCTATAAGCGATACTTTATAGTCGTACTGGGCAAATACCTGCGCTATTCCGTTACCCATCGTTCCCGAACCAATTACTTCAATGTGTCTCATATTATTTCTAAAAATCTTTTCCTCAAAAAATTGAAGGCGCAAATGAAATAAATTAATCCGAATTGCAAGTGAGATTATTAATACTGTAGCCAAGTTCGGACGTATTTTCTTTTGTATCCGCTGGTTAAACCATAAAATTGACAAAATTCTACTTTTTCCATGCTACTGTAGTTTAGAAACTGCGATATTCAAGGTGCTAATAACGGTTCCGTCCCGCTTTTCATTACAATCTTTTTTATTGTGTTCGAAAATGAAAAAAAAGGATTTCCATTGCAATCGGGGTTAGTGATATACATTTGCTGCTTCGGGTAGATAGTCGTTCCAAAAAAACTCGTTTTTTGTCCAAATGAGTTGACTGAAATTCTGCCAAGCATTAATCATTGAGAACATAATTCAAGTAGCTATCTACAGATGACGTTTTATATTTATTTCATAACGCCTTGTATAAAATCAAAATCAGTTCAAGTGCAGTTGAAATAGTCGTTCTCCCTTTCGTGAATATTTTTTGCTCTTCCATTTTTCTGGTTGAATATTACAGCAACATAAAAGTTCAAGAATAGAACCATTACATAACAAAGCTCGTATAAATTGAATCTGAATTATCAAATCCACCACAGCAGCTTTATTATTTCATATGCATTTTAGAGTAACCATTTGGGCATTAAAAAAGCGGATGGCGCTACCACCAACTGCACTTGTATTTATTTGATTAAACATTGTATTTATTTTTAAAATCAATAAATCCCCACTTTAAAAACCCGTTTCCTATAACGCTTATCCTCCACAACCAACATATACACTCCCCGTGACAATGTTGCTACACTTATTTCATTTTGTACTAGGTTATCTTGCATTACTACTTTGCCCATCGCATTTATTAGCGTAAAGCTAAGATTATTTTCTGTGGTATTTATTTTAATTGCTTTATCTATGGCATTGTACCACGCGTTTATTTGTAACTCTGGTAGCTCGTTTAGGGCAATGGCGGTGCAGTCTATAACTGAGACGTTATCTACTAAATAGTAAGCAAAATTAAAGGAACCGTTAGTATTATAGTTGCTATCTACCTTGGTGTCAGCAGAGTCTTTAAAGTTACCAATACATAAATATCGCTCTCCGCCTTGTGCAGTAAACATCCCTGAAATTTTTACCCAGTTTATAGTATCTTTTAGTATTACACCAGCCGTGCTTTCTATTTGAGGAATGATATTAAAATAGTATGAAGTATCTATAAATATGCTATCATGAGAAAAAAAACTCCAATTCTGTCCGTAAAATATTGCGATCTATTTGAAGCGGAAGTATAAAAACTTACTTCATATAAATGTCCTGCTTTTTAAACTATCAATTAAGTTGCCACTTACAAATTCTCGATAAAGGTGAAAAGGATTATCTTGAAACGTGGTAAATCCAGCATAACCATGACCTGGAGTGTGGAAGCTGGTATCAACATTAAATTCCAATGGCGTACTACCACACCATTTAGTATAGGTAGCACTAAAATAATCAGAAGTTAACCATGATTCATACCAACCCAAACATGGTAATGTAGGCCATTTTTATATTATACTATGTTTGACAACTCATTGTATCATCTAAGGTTGGATTAAATACAAGATTTTGTCCCTTTACATGCAAACAAAATAGACATGCAATTGCGCATATTAGTGTTTTCATAATTAATACGAAATTAATTATGATTTACAATTAGTTTCTTAGTAGCTTTTATCTGCCCCGTTGACTCAACTGAAATTATATAAATTCCATTAGAAAAATGTTTTGTCGGAAGCAAAACGTTCGATTGGTCAGTTGACAAATTGAAAATACATTCTCCAATTGCATTATACACTTTTATTACGCTTATAATGTCATCACCCTTAATTATAAAAATTTGTGTATTATCATCAGCCGGATTAGGAAGTAAATAAAAATCGCCTGTCAATTGTAGCAATTGATTACTAATGACATTGCTCTTACGTGCAGTATTGCCTGAGAAATCAGCCATATCCCAACCCAACATAACACGCGCAGTATATACGGCAGTACCACCACTAACAGAGTTTTCAGCAGCAATCAATTCAAGTATTTCTTGTTGCTGTTGAGTATATTTATAAACACTCATTCCCCATGTATTTAGATAGATTTCATTAACCTTTTTCTCATTTTCTTCGAAGTGATTAATTGGACTAATCCAACTCACAATTACCGAAGCAAATACATTAAGTGAATCTTGTATAAATGAATTAACAAAACCAAACATGGCAAGATTGGTAGTAGCTGCGCTATCATAAAAGTCTTGCAACACTACATCACTTGTATAGCCTCCATACATATAATTACTGTCGGCATCAAGAATTTGATAAACTTCTTTTTTAAACAAATATTTTTCATCCATTGTTAGGTTAGCAAAATCACCATTTTCAGTTACTATATCTGCCATCCGCTGATGAGGGCAACCGGGACAGAGGACATCGCAATCATTGGTTACATTACCTGTCGAGACGGATACAAAATTGGACGGAATCATTTGAAGTCCATTTGGTTTATAAGGTAAAACAATTGGTCCTGATCTAAAAAACCAATTTGCATTTGGGCTTAAATTATCTCTTTGAAAAGCAAAAAAACCTGTTAAAGGAAAATACCACGCATTATCCTGTGCTGCTGCTGCACTGCCCTGATCGCCAATGCTACTGGCATCAAAGCGCACCCCAAGCCGGCAAGTGTCCATTTGGTTGCAGTGTACGGTGTTTAATTGTTGAGTGTTAAAAAAACGGATGGCACTGCCCATGCGTGTAAGCAGGTTGCTCGTTATATTGCAATTCGTAATACTTTGTTCGTTAATGCCCAGTACACGGTCGTCAAGTGCGAGGGTGGGGCTAGGACCATCTTTGTAAATATAGTTGCGTTCTATACTAAGGTTAGCGCAGCTGCTCGCATTTATACCTATATAATCTAAAGTAGGGTTTGCAACTATATCACTATTGGTAAGGTTAATGCTGTTTTCTGCAATGTTGATATTATCCCAATTGGTAGTTACAACACCACGCCTAACCCTTTTAATGGTATTGTTGGTAATATTTTGATTGTTTCCAAATATTGTAGGCAATCCAAATGGGTTGGCCAAGCGCACGGCAGCAAAAGCTTGTTGGGTTACATTGGCTGATGTGTTGAAGGTATTATTATCAATTAAATTTAGTATGCCGCCTATGGTATCTGTACCATTCAAAGAATAAAATTCTTCCCAATTGTTACCATCATATTTATAAAATGCACCATAAAACAATGATGCCCAAATGTTATTGTTAGTGTCAATTTGAACATCATAAACAAAATTCTGGTTCAATTCTGAATTGTAATGCAGTAAAAACTATATTGGTTCCAATAAAATGCGATTATCTACAATTTCTCTTATTATTCTCCCTCACTAATTTTTTGCGATATAAATACAATAGCTCCCCTAGCGTATAATTTGCTGTTATGCAATTTCCTGTGTAAAAAGGCATAAAAGCATTTGCATGGGGATACATACTGTTTTTCGTGATGGTAAATAATTTTAAAACCGCTGGTATATAATGTAAGATATTTTTAGAGCATTCATTATTTTTTTTTGTTAATCGACTTAAAAATTTAACCGCTTGTGGTTATATGAATTAATAGAAAATTAATTTTTATGTTTATCTCCAAATTGTTTGAATTTCTTTTATCACAGCTTTATTATTTCAAGTCAATCAACCCAATGAAGAGGCCTTGCTAATCTTCAAGTCAAACACACTTGCCCTGAAAAAGGCTGGTTCCAAACTCCACCCAAATCCTCACTAAAAAGCACCAAACTAAAACTTTGCCATTTTGCTGTATCTAAAATCAAAATTCTATATTTGCGCGCTTAAAAATTTTAGGAAACTATTTAATCATTTTTTACTGATGCAAAATAAAGGCGCAATCAAGATACTGGCAATCATAGTGGCTGTAGTATGCTTGTTTCAACTAAGCTACACCTGGATGACCAAAAAGGTGGAATCCGATGCCCGTGGCTATGCGGCAGGTGATGCGGATAAGGAAGCCCGCTACCTCGACTCTATGAAAAACCAAAAGGTATTCCTCCTTGCTTAATGTACACCTATCGCGAGTGCAAGGAGCGTGAGCAACAACTGTGGCTAGATCTTAAAGGAGGTAAGAATGTAACGCTTGAGTTAAATTCAGCCGATGTAATTCGTGGGTTATCCAACTACAACACGGATAAGGATTTTAATTTAGCCCTTGAAAATGCATTAAAACAACAAACCAACTCGCAAACTGATTTGGTAACCTTGTTCGGTCAGGAATTTACCAAAATAAACCCAAACAATAAACTTGCAGCCATATTTAGCACCGCTGACTTGCAAAGTAAAGTAAACTACAAAAGCACCAATGACGAAGTACTTGCAGTGATACGTGGTGAGGTTGATGATGCGGTAAAGCGCTCCTATAATATTATCCGCACACGTATTGATAAATTTGGAGTAACCCAGCCCAATGTGCAACAAGCAGCAAATGGACGTATTTTGGTTGAATTGCCCGGTGTAAAAGATAAAGAGCGTGTTCGTAAGTTATTGCAAGGAACTGCACAACTCGAGTTTTGGCCCACGTATCAATTTGGTGACATTGTTTCGCAAATTATTGAAGTTAACAAGACTCTTAAAACCTTGAACGATCGCGATTCGCTTGCTAAAGCGGAAGCAATCCGATAACCCAGCCAGATAGTGCTGCATCGGCCAGCATTGCTGCAACTCAAGTTGAAACCAAGGACTCAGCTGCTAATGCATTATTAAATGAAATAAATAAACCTGTGGCTACCGACAGCGCCAAGAATGATACCTCTACAGCAGATAAAGGAACCATGACTCCAGAGCAATTCAAGAAGGAGTATCCATTGTTTAGTGTGTTGACGCCTTCCGATTTTCAAGTGAAAACAAAAGAAGATCAAGATGCAGTCTACAAAAATTCACGCGTTGGTTTTGCCAGTATTCGTGATACGGCCGAAGTGAATGCCATATTTTCAAGGCCCGAAATAAAGACTTTGTTAAAAGGTGACTTAAAGTTTTTATGGAGTGCAAAATCTCCTTTTCCAAATGATGAAACAATACGCGAATTAGTAGCCATAAAAGTTGCCAGCCGTGATGGTAGAGCACCGTTAGATGGAGGCGCAGTTTCCAGTGCACGTGGCGATCGCAGTGTATTGACCAATAAGCCAGAAATAACCATGCAAATGAATCCTGAGGGTGCACAAAAATGGAAGCGCATGACCTCGGAAAATATTGGCAAGCAAGTCGCAATTGTGCTTGATGAGCAAGTATATTCTTATCCTACCGTGCAGGGAGAAATTCCCAATGGAAATTCACAAATAACCGGTGATTTTACCGACATGGAAGCTGCTGATATGGCTAATATATTACAAGCTGGAAAATTGCCTGCACCTTGCCGCATTATTGAGGAGGCTGTTGTTGGGGCCATCTTTAGGCGAAAAAGCAATTAGCTCCGGACTATGGTCATTTGTTATAGCCCTTATATTGGTATTGCTGTTCATGGTATTTTATTATAGCAATGCTGGCTGTTGCCGATCTGGCATTGTTTGTCAATATCCTGTTTTTATTTGGAGTAATGACATCCTATCGATGCAGTACTTACCTTACCAGGTATTGCCGGAATTGTGCTTACCCTGGGTATGGCTGTTGATGCCAACGTTCTTATATATGAACGAATACGCGAAGAATTGATTGACGGCAAGGGGGTTAGGTTAGCCATCAACGATGGTTTCAAAAATGCCATGTCCGCTATTATTGATAGCAACGTAACTACAATTCTCACAGCTATTGTACTCGCAATTTTTGGTACCGGACCTATACAAGGTTTTGCAACCACGCTTATCATAGGTATTATCACTTCCTTATTCACATCAATATTTATTTCTCGATTAATATTTGAATGGATGTTGAGCAAGAATAAAGTAATTAGGTTTTCAACGAAGTGGACCGAAAACTGGTTGAGCAATGTGAACATTGATTTCGTAAGCAAACGCAAAATTTACTATTTAGTGTCAGGTGCATTTATACTTGCTGGTTTGATTTCAATTTTTACAGTTGGATTTAATAAGGGAGTTGACTTTAGTGGAGGCCGTGCCTATCGTGTTGAATTTAAAGAAGAACGTAATGCTGAAGAAATAAGATCATCCTTAACAACAGCCTTTGGAAAAACTCCCGAAGTAAAGACACTCGAAAATGCAAAGACATTTAAAATCACCACAGCCTATTTAATTGATAGTAAAGAAGCTGAAGCCGATAATCAGGTTGAACAAAAGCTGATAGAAAGTTTGAAAATTAATAAAGATCAGATTTTAGGTTCACAAAAGGTAGGCCTACCGTGGCTGATGATATTAAAAAGGAAGCTGTGTTGGCATTAATATTTGGATTGTTGGTAATATTCCTTTACATCCTTGCTCGTTTCCGCAAATGGCAATTTGCTGCAGGTGCCATTATTGCCTTGGCACACGATGCATTATTTATTCTTGGAGTGTTTTCTTTATTCCGAAATATTATGCCTTTCTCTATGGATATTGATCAGGCATTTATCGCATCTATTCTTACCGTTATGGGATATTCTATTAACGATACGGTGGTTGTATTCGACCGTATTCGTGAATATCTTGCATTCATAAGAAGGGCGAAATATCATTGGTAATAAACAAAGCTTTGAACGCAACGATACGAAGAACAATTAATACTTCTCTTACAATTTTCTTCGTATTGGCAGCTATATTTTTATTTGGTGGCGAAACAATACGCGCATTTTCGTTCTCATTATTATTGGGAATTATTGTGGGAACGTATTCATCTATCTGTATAGCTACACCAATTGTAATTGATTTAGAAGGCAAGAAGGAGTTAGAGCCTATTCCGGTTAGAAAGTAATCTGGTTTCTTACGATATAATTGATGAGCCCTGAAATTTATTTCGGGGCTTTTTTGTTTATTCTCTATTTTTTGAAAACTTCTAATCGCCTTTTATTTCGCTGTTCTTGAAAGAAAATAATCCGTAAAATTCTTTAGTGGGTCATGCTCAAATATCAATTAGATGTGAGAGCAAAAAACAAGTTCTTCTTAGGTTTGATTATATGTTTTATGGTTATAGCAATTTTGAAACACGAGCACTTGCATATTATTCGTTATTAATCACAACATATTAATTCTAATTTTGCCACAATGAAGTTACTCTCAGTCATATTATTTCTCGATAGCCTTGGAGGAGGCGAATTGCTTGTGGTTATATTTTTTGCCTTGCTCTTTTTTGGAAGTGATAAACTACCAGGTCTTATGCGTGGTATGGGCAATGCAATGCACTTTTAAAAATGCAATGAATGAAGTAAAATCCGATATCGAACTAAGGGGCGCAGTTGAGTGACAATAAACGTCCCGATTTGCCCGTGCCCGGAGGCAAAGAAGTTATTGCTGAAGAAATTAAAAACTTGAATCAGGCAGGAGAGCCTTCAAGCGAAAAACAATAAATTGCAATTAGTACTTTTTTACCTTCACAGATGCTTTTTGACGTACTGTTTTGATTATTGCTTTTGCATCAAAACCACATTCATTATATAGCTCGCTTTGCTCACCATGTTCAACAAAGCTATCGGGAATACCAAGGCGGGTAATATTGGTAGCGTAATTATTATCAATCATAAACTCGGCAACAGCACTGCCAAAACCACCCTGAATACATCCATCTTCAATAGTTATAACTTCCTTGAAGTTACTAAAACTTCGTGCAACAAAACACTATCGAGAGGCTTAACAAAGCGCATGTCGTAAATGTGCGGGGTAGATATTTTCTTTAGCAAGCAAGTCGCAAGCTTCCACTACAAAATTACCGGGATGCCCCTGTGCTTAATATTGCAACTTGTTCGCCACCACGTAATTTACGTCCTGTACCTACTTTAATTGCTTGAACGGGTTACGCCAATCTACCATCACACCATTGCCACGCGGATATCGGATAACAAAAGCCCCCATATTATCATGCTGAGCAGTGTACATTAGATTGCAGTAGTTCCTGCTCGTTCATTGGAGCACCTACTATCATGTTTAAATGCAACGCATGTAAGCCAGGTCGAACGAACCGTGATGAGTAGGCCCTCGGCACCAGCAAGGCCGCCACGGTCAAGGCAAAATACCTACACATTCAGTTTTTGTAATGCCACATCATGCACCACCTGATCATAAGCACGTTGCATAAACGATGAATAAATATTACAAAATGGAATGAGCCCCTGTGTGGCCATGCCTGCACTAAAAGTAACTGCATGTTGCTCGGCTATACCTACATCAAAAGCACGATCTGGTATTGCTTTCATCATAATATTAAGTGATGACCCGAAGGCATGGCAGGCGTAACTCCTACAATCTTACTATTACGTTCAGCCAATTCAACTATGGTGTGTCCAAAAACATCTTGATATTTAGGTGGCTTTGGCTTATTAACTACAGGCTTAAAAATTTCTCCGGTAATCTTATCAAACAATCCGGGTGCGTGCCATTTTGTTTGATCTTGTTCGGCAAGGGAATAGCCTTTACCTTTTACGGTAACACAATGCAAAATTTTGGCCCGGGAATTTTTTTCAAATCGTTCATCACCTTCACCAGGTGATTTACATCATGTCCAATCAATAGGATTAAAGTAGCGGAAGCGCAACGATTCGAATGCTACTTTGCTTAAGCAAAGAACTTTTTATGGCATTTTCAACTTTGGCAACTACGGATTGCGCATTTGGGTCCGAATTTTGAAATTTTACCCAAAAGCTTCCATACTTCATCTTTAACTTTTTGTTATAGGTTTCAGAAGTCGTAATATCGGTAAGGTATTCTTTAATGCACCCACATTAGATCAATGCTCATACAATTATCGTTGAGTACTACCAGCAAGTTGGAGTTTTCTACCCGGCATGATTAAGTCCTTCAAAAGCAAGACCTGCGGTCATTGCTCCATCACCAATGATGGCCATATGCTGCTTTTTTTTATCTCCTTTAAACGCGAAGCAACGGGCTACCCAAAGCCGCACTTATGGATGTGATGAATGCCCTACACCAAAAAGTATCAAACTCACTTTCACGCTGCGTTTTGGAAATCCACTGATGCCTTTCATACAGCCCGTTGGTGAAATTGATCGCGTCTGCCGGTAAGTATTTTATGGCCATAAGCCTGATGCCCTACATCCCAAACCAATTGGTCGTTGGGAGTATTAAAAACATAGTGCAAGGCAACGGTTAGTTCCACCACACCGCGCTGGCGCCAAAATGGCCTCCATTAACCGAACAATGTCGATGATAAAATTGCGTAACTCTTTGTGCAACCCGCTCCAATTGATCTGCTTTTTAGTTTGCGCAAATCTTCGGGATATTGAATGGTGCTTAGCAAACGCTCCGGGTACTACTTGTTGAGCCATGGTTTTTTCGTTTTCTTATTCTAAATTTATGGCGAAGCCACAAAGTTAATTTAATAAATAAATACTGTGATTTTTTTAATTGAACGTGTTTCCTGTTACCAACAATATAGGTTAACAGTTTATTATGCATTTTTGTGCAGCTACTTTTCAGGATTTTAATTTTGATTGATGTCTTTTAAACATGTGTTACCTGCCCTGTTTAAATGCATTTATTTTGCAATCATAATTTATTCCGCTACTTTGCGTTAACTTCTCTTTTAAACAAAATTCTATATGAGTAATAAAAATTTTCTTCTGATTTTAATTTGTAATCTTTTTTGTTTTGTCAGTATGTCGCAAAGTGAAATAAAGGTAAGCACAAGCGAAGTGTTATCCGTAAAAATTTACTCGAGCGGAGCATTAGTAGTTAGGAAGTTTAATGCCACAGTACAGCCGGGCATCAATCGCATTGTGGTGTCAGGGACCTGCTTACGAGACAGGGTAAGAGAGCATTAGCCTTACTTTTCCGCCAGAAGTAAATTTGATGAATGTACTTTTTCAAAAAAACTTTTGAGTGGTGAAAAGAATACCGCCGCAGTAAAGTTACTTCCAAGATAGTGTAAAGCACCACAGGAGCAATTAGGAGTTAGTGTCAGCTTGAAAACAAACATGAATGATGAGGAGCTAAATGTGCGTGGCAAATCGAAGATTGGTGGAGAACTGGTGGAGGCAGATCAGCTTGACAATGTGATGGATGTTTACACCGAACGTTTTCGCTTAAGAACGCAAAAATCTTGACTATAGCGCTAAGTTGATAAGTTAAATCAGAAGATTATGAAAAACTAAATATGCAGATATCGGAGTTGGGACAAGGAAATAAAAGCCTGAAGGTAATATTGTACTTACTATTGAGTCTAAAGCAAAAGCTAATGGACAGTTTGAGCTTTCATACATTGTATCCGGTGTAAGTTGGTATCCGTATATGATATAAAAACACAGCGATATGAACAATTAAGCTTGAAGTTTAAGGCCATTATCAATCAGTATACAGGCGAAACTGGAGCAACGTCAAACTTACGCTTGCCAGTGGAAGCCCTCGCTGTGGCGAGGTGCCCGTATTTAGCAAGTGGATTTTAAATCAAGCAACTGGAATTACTGCTCGCGTTTAGTGTGAAGGAAGATGGCGATTATAAAAGCAATGAAGCCGCAGGGTATTATGCAACACAAAACAACGTATGATGGCAATACTCAAGGTAATCAAATTTTGTATAAAGACAAAGAAGATGAAAAATCGAAACAACGGCAGCTGCTTACCAATGCAGATGCTACGTACACATGACCACCGTATCAAGCCTTGCAGCAAGCGATTATGTAATTCAAGTACTCCGGTAACCATTGCCAACGAATCATCTGAGTTTATGCTGATGTAGAAACATTTACCCTCGATGTAAATTTGAATATCGTTGCGTTCCAAAGTTGATAATAATATTCTCCTCGGGCAAATATTCTCAATTTCGAATCGCTTGATTTGCTGCCCGGTAAAGCCAATGTATATTTAAACAACAGTTTTCCTGAGCACAACGTAATGTTAAATCCAAAATCACAGGAAGATACACTCGTCATTGAAGTTTAGGTATTGACAAGCGGTTTGTGGTAAAACGTACCAAGTTGAAAGAATTCAGCAGTAAGAAGTTTTTAATAAAATATTGTAAACGCGAAACCTCCATTGAAATCAGTGTAAAGTCGATGGTCAATACTCCTGTTACGGTTACTATATATACGACCAATATCCAATTAGCAGCACCAGCGATATTGTTGTCAATCTTATTAAGTCAGATGCAGTGGTTAATCCTGGAAAACAACGAACTAAAATGGGTTTTAAAATTAATCCGAACGAAACCATAAAGAAAGACTTTACCTATATGGTTAAATACCCAAAGGGGTGACACTCTATGCGAGTAGGATTTTTTCTTTGTAATTTGCATGTTTGACATGTTGAAAAATGCAAGGGTTGTTAACAGGGTGTATATACCTTCACGCAAAAGATTTTCTGGTGTTTCAGATTGTATTTTTATTTTATAAGAGAGAAAATCTAATAGCATACTGGATAACATTATAAAATGCATTTGCATTTTATTCAAATTAGAATATGCTTGTTTACATTAAAAGAATATGCTGCAGATTAGGAGGTTGCTACAAGTTCAAATACTGTAACTTTCAGGCATAATGCCTACACGGCCCGGATAACCAATAAATCCAAGCCCCTGTTAACATACAAGTGTTGGTTTTCTTTCGAGTATGCCGCCCATTGCCCGTAAACATATTGCACGGACTCCATTTTATTCCCCGGTATTTCAATGCCAAACTGCATTCCATGTGTGCCCGGAAAGTGTAAGATGAATGAATGGGTATTTATCCAGCACTTCGCCATGCCAATGCGAAAGGGTCGGAGACATAAGTAAGTTGAAAGATTGCGGCTCAAAATTATTTGTTGCTTTAATCAAATCGCCATGCCTTGGAA